>CAYSOI010000194.1:0-7863 GCA_964432425.1 uncultured Opitutales bacterium
GAAATTCAAGTCCACGTTCTCGTGGCATTATTCTTGATTTGGACAACATCCTGGGGATCATTTCTCTTCTCCATGCACCGGATCACTCTTTTCACACTCTGCCTTGCATTTGCCCTGACAACGCTGGGCAATGCCAAGTCTCGAAGTTCCGGTGAGCATTGGGCATATCAACCTGTGGCGAACCCAGAAGTCCCCAAGGTTCGTCAATCGGAATGGCCCCGCAATCCTATTGATCATTTTGTCCTTAGGCGGTTGGAAGAGGCCGATCTGCAACCTTCTGAAGAAGTGAATCGTCGAACTTGGATTCGCCGCATCACTCTGGATCTGACCGGGCTGCCTCCAACTCCACTGGAAACCCAAAAGTTTGTAGAGGACAACTCGCCCAATGCATACGCAACAGTTGTCGATCGCTTGCTGGCTTCCCCTCGTTATGGAGAGCGTTGGGGGCAACATTGGCTGGATGTGGTGCGGTATGCCGATACTCATGGTTTTGAGGTCAATACCGAACGTGCATTTGCTTTTCCTTACCGGGATTACGTGATCAAGGCATTCAACTCGGACACTCCTTGGAATCAGTTTATCCGTGAACAAATTGCTGGTGATGCACTCGGCAAAATTGAGGCCACAGGATTCCTGGTTACGGCTGCAGCTTTGTTGCCGGGGCAGATCGGAAAGGATGCCCCTTCCAAACGTCTGGCCAGACAGGACGAACTTGGCGAAATTGTGATCAATACCGGGGAGGCTTTTCTGGGGCTGAGTATCGGATGTGCTCGTTGCCATGATCATCAGTTCGACCCGATCACGGCTCAGGATTATTATGCGTTTCAGTCCTTTTTTGCTGGAGTCAGATATGGCGACAGGAAGTACGACGACCCTGCTGCTGCAGATCAATATCAACAAGTCTTCAAGCAACTCCAGCCCATTGAGAAGAAGTTGTCTGCTTTGGTGAAGTTGGCTGGCAATGGAGACCAACGAGCCCCTGTCAGTGCATGGGGCAACATCGAAAAGTTCAAGCCTGTGGTCGCAACCAAAGTGCGTTTCACCATTCGAGCCACGATCAACAACAATTTCCGTGAGCCTTATGTCGATGAATTTGAAGTCTTTGACACCTCTGGAAGGAACATCGCTCTGGGGGCAAAGGTGAGTGTCTCTGGAGGTGGGCGGCAGGCAAAGGTGAATGATGGGGTGTACGGCAATGTCAGTTCATGGGCTTCCAACCAGAAAGGGAAGGGCTGGGTACAACTTGATTTCAAAACCCCACAAACCATTCACGAGATTCGGTGGGGAAGAGACCGCAAAGGCCAATACGCGGATCGTCTGGCCAGCGACTATGTCTTCGAAGTGGCCAATGGGGAAGGAGATTGGCAGGTGGTGGCCGATTCTTCGGACCGTGCAAAGTTCGTGGCTTCGCAGGCTCGGGCAAAGTTGTTTCAGGAACAGGACATCCAGCCACAACATCGCAAAGAGGCAGCGGAATTGCGTAAGACCCGTTTGCCTCTGGCCGAAAAGCTGCAAGGGTTGTCCATTGGTCAACAGACTGTGTTTGCAGCCAGGTCAAATGCCCCGCAACCCATGCACATTTTGCAGCGTGGGGACCCTGAGCAACCTCTGGACAAGGTCGCCCCTGCAACACCGGTTTTCCTCAATACACAGCCGCTTTCCGAAAGATCCTCTGATACCGAAAGGCGTCTGGCTTTGGCAAATTGGATTGCCTCTGAAAACAACCCACTTACTGCCCGTGTCGCCGTCAACCGAATCTGGCAATGGCACTTCGGCAATGGACTGGTCAATACGCCAAATGATTTTGGCAAACTCGGTGTCCCGCCGACTCATCCGGAGCTCCTGGACTGGCTGGCCAGTGAATTCATTCGCAGCGGTTGGTCGGTGAAGAAGTTGCACCGTCTGATCGTACTTTCGGCTACCTATCGGCAATCCAATCGTGCTCATTCCAAGGGGATGACTCTGGATGCCGACAACCGTCTTTTCTGGCGTTTTCCAACCCGAAGAATGGAAGCTGAATCCATCCGCGACAGTATCCTTGCCATCAGTGGGGAACTGGATCTTCAAATGTATGGCCGGGGCTATGATCTTTTCAGTGGCCGAGGTGGTACAGGAGGTGTGAAACCCATTGAGTCGCAACGACGACATGGAGGACGCCGAAGGATGGTATATGCCTACAAGATTCGGATGGAGAGAGAAGCTGTGTTTGGGGCATTTGATTGTCCCGATGCAGGCCAAAGTGCTCCGCGTCGAAGTCAGTCCACCACACCCGTGCAGGCACTCAATTTATTCAACAGTCAATTTACCATCGATCTCGCTGGAGACTTCGCCAAAAGAATTGCCCAGGAAGTGGGGGACAACCCTGAAAAACAAATTCGCCATGCCTGGGAATTGGCTTTGGGAAGGGAACCTTCCTCGGATGAATTGCAAGCCTCGACCCAACTGGTTCAGGAACACAGTCTGGCCACATTGGGCAGAGTTCTTTTCAACACCAATGAATTCCTCTTTATCCCATGAATGTGGCTGAACACCTTTCCCCGAATGGTCGATTTCTTCTCGACCGACGCAGCTTCCTCAAAAGTAGTTCTTCCGCATTGGCTTCCATTGCCCTCACCAGTTTGCTTTCTGGTGAAGGACCAAAGATCAATCCGCAAAGTCCATTCGCTCCCCGCAAACCTCACTATGCTCCCAAGGCCAGGAATGTACTGGTGATCTTTTGTGCTGGAGCCGTCAGCCAACTGGAAACCTGGGACTACAAGCCTGAACTGATCCGGATGGATGGCAAACCTCTCGAAGGTGGTCCCAAGGTGACCTTTCAGGGGCCTGCTGGAAACCTGGCCCGTCCACAGTACAACTTCCGTCAACAAGGGCAGACCGGGAAATGGGTGTCAGACCTGGTCCCGCATCTCGCTGGATTGACCGACGAGTTGGCCTTTGTCCATTCCCTCACCAGCAAGAGCAATACACACGGACCCGCCGAGAACTTCCTGTCCACGGGCTTCGTGCAAGACGGTTTTCCCAGCATGGGTGCCTGGTTGTCTTATGCTCTTGGCTCTGAAAATGAAGACCTGCCAGCCTTTGTCAGCATCCTGGATCCCCGTGGAATTCCCCAGGCCAGCATCAACAATTGGGGGCCAGGCTTTCTTCCCGCCGAGTTCCAAGGCACTCCATTCAATGCCCAGAATCCTGTCCGGCACCTTGTCCCTCCCAACACCATCACCCGTGAAAATGACCGGGCAGCATTGTCATTTCTTCAACGTTTGAACGCCCAACATCTTGAGCAAAATCCTCTCGACGGGGCTTTGGCCGCAAGGATTGCCAGTTATGAATTGGCAGCCCGGATGCAGTTGAGTGTGCCGGAAATCAGTGATCTTTCCACGGAACCCAACCACATCCTACAAGCCTACGGTGCCGATGATGCCAAAAACAAGGTCAAAGCCGGATTTGCCCGCAATTGTATTCTGGCCCGCAGGTTGATCGAAAAGGGCGTACGGTTTGTTCAGCTTTTCAATGGAGCCTATGCCAGTGGGGGACGGCTGAATTGGGATGGACATCAGAAGCTGAAAGAGCAGTACGATGTCCATGCAGAGATTCTCGACCAACCCGCAGCCGCCTTGATTCGTGACCTTAAACAACGTGGCCTGTTGGAGGAAACACTGGTCGTCTGGTGCACGGAATTTGGCCGTATGCCCATGTTCCAAAAGGGTTCCAAAGGCCGGGATCACAATCCCGATGGTTTTACCGCCTGGATGACAGGAGCTGGCGTCAAACCCGGTGTCAGTCACGGAAGAACAGATGAACTTGGCCGCCGTGCTGTGGAAGACCTTCATCCCCTCTACGACCTCAATGCCACCATTCTCCATCTTCTGGGCATTGATCATGAACGGCTCACATACTTCCACAATGGTATCGAACGTCGCCTGACCGATGTACATGGCCACGTCATTCACCAACTTCTGAGCTGAACTGACTAGCCAGTTTCCCTTTCCAAGCCAAACCTGAATTCAACACCGAATATGAAGTCACCTTCCACCATGAATCGTCGTAAGTTTCTGGCCACTTCCTCCACTGTTTCGGCAGCCATGTTGGCCCCACCTTTGGTTGCCAAACCTTGTGATGGATATGTGGATGCTCATGTTCATGTCTGGACTCCTGACATTCAGAAGTATCCACTGGCCTCCGGTTATACAAAAGAACGGATGCGGCCACCTTCTTTCACTCCCGAGGAACTGTTTGCCCAATGTCGCCCACACGGGGTGACTCGAATTGTGCTGATTCAGATGAGTTTTTATGGCTTCGACAACCGCTACATGCTAGACGTAATGAAGGCACATCCAGGAGTCTTTGGTGGAGTGGCTGTCATTGATGAAACTGCCAAAGATGTAAAGTGTACCCTGCTTCAATTGGCAGAGCAGGGAGTGCGGGGATTTCGGATTCGTTCGACCAAAGCCAAGGCGGAAAGTTGGCTCGATTCACCGGGTATGCAGGAGATGTGGAAGATTGGAGCTGAAGAGGGCTTGTCCATGTGCCTACTGGCTGATCCGGATTCCCTTCCTGCGGCCTTGAAAATGTGTCAGAAATTTCCGGAAACTCCAGTGGTGATCGACCACTTTGCCCGAATTGGAATGCGGGGAGCTGTCGATCCATCCGAACTCGATTGGCTGCTGAAGTTTACCGAGTTTGATAAAGCCCGAGTCAAGACTTCAGCCTTCTATGCATTGGGGAAGAAAAAGGCTCCCTATACTGACCTGGGTCCCATGATTCGACAACTTCGAGACCGCTTTGGAGCCAAGCGTCTGATGTGGGCCACGGATTGTCCCTTTCAGGTTGGAAATGGTCATACCTACAATGACTCCATTGCTCTGATTCGTGACCGCCTCGATTTTCTATCCGAAGAAGATAAGGAGTGGATGCTTCGGAAAACTGCCGAGGAAGTGTTCTTCGGTTAAATTGAATATAGGTCGTATAAGTCCTATAGGACCTATCGCAGGGCATGAATGTCCCATAAAAGCCACCTGATCATCCCTCAAACTCCTCCATGAATCTCCGGTAAAACTCCGCGGCGAATTCCACCTGTTCGATTTCGACAAATTCCACTTCTGCATGGGCCTGGTCAATGGAACCTGGGCCAAAGATGATGCTTGGGATGCCTGCCCGGGAGAGTTTGGTCGCATCACATCCAAAAGGAACTCCCATGGACTCCCAATTGCCTCCCATGGTTTGGAGTATGCTTTGAGAAGTTTGCACCACCTTGGCGGATTCCGGCGTTTCCATGGCTTCGTCGGAAAGATAGGGGTCTTCGATTGTACAATCCAGGTCCGAGAGAAGAGATTGGTATTCCTCTAAAATTGCTTGCGATTTCTCCCCGGGAATCATTCGTCGGTCGAGGAGAATGTGGCATTGATCTGGCACGATGTTGACCTGAGTGCCGCCTTCAATCATCCCAATGCTGCAAGTCGGTGATCCTACCAAAGGGTGAGTGATTTGGGTAAGTTGTTGGTTGTGTGATTCGAACCTTGTAATCACTTTGGCCATCTCGGAAATGGCATTCTTACCTAACTCAGGTTTTGCACTGTGAGAAGCCTTGCCATGTGTCTGAATTTTGAAGCGAAGTACTCCTTTGTTGGCTCGGACAATTCGATTGCCTGTAGGTTCCGCGACCACCGCAGCCTCGGCACTCGGAAGTGTGTCCAATAAACCCAGCACTCCCCGGTATTTGTGCTCTTCATCAATGACAGCCGCCACCCAAACTTCGCACGGTGGATTCTCAATTTGCGTCAATGCCTGCATCATGGCCGCAAGCCCAGCTTTCACATCAACGGAGCCTCTGCCGTATAGCTTGCCATCACGGATTTTCGGATCGAAGGGCGGAATGGTCATGCCTGCGTCCAACACTGTGTCCATGTGGGCCTCAAAGACGATCCGTTTGCCGGGATTTTGGCCGGGGACTTTTGCGAGAATGTTGGGGCGGCCGGGCAAGACTTCGTATTCCTCGATTTCAATGTTCCGATCTTCAAAAAAACGCCTTACCCAACCAGCGATTTCCTTTTCTCCAGGACCTCCCCATTCGGGGTTGATGCTGTTGATTTTGACCAACTCCGAAAGGATCTCGATTACGCCCATTTTTTCAGAACCTCCACCACTGTATTGATGTCTTCCATTTGGTTGTATCCATGGACGGAAACCCTCAATCGCCCCGCCTGATGCATGACGTGGACCTGGTTGTCGAGAAGGTCTTTCTGAATCGCCGCATCCCGGGTATGTTGAAAAGAAACAATGCCTGAAGGATTCTCCGGTTGGGGAGGGGACATGGTCGGGATTCCCAGTTCCTCAAGCTTGGACTGTAAGTGTACGATCAACGGATCGGCATGGGCGGCGACATTGGATATCCCGATTGTATCCAGATAAGACATGCCAGCTCTCAGAGCATAGATGGCGGCAAAGTTGGGCATCCCCACTGCGAAACTGGCGGCCCCGGCTTGAGGAGTGACTTTTTCAAATCGGTCCGCATCAAAAGCGTTTTGAATATGAAACCACCCTCCGGCATAGCTGGTGATCTTTTCTGCCGAACGTTCCGGAATCGCAACTAGACAACCTCCGTGGATGCCCAGTATCCATTTGTGAGTGCTGGAAATCAGACAATCTGCATCGTCCAGGCAATCCAGTTCCACGCGACCAAATGCCTGAGTGATGTCCACTGAAAGGAGGGCGTTGGGAGCCCACTTCCGTACTGCTTCATGGAAGGGTTTCCAGGGAATGCGATAGCCTGTAAGAAAACTGACCAGAGAGACCTGTACGAGCCGGGTATTTTCCGATAGCAAAGGCTGAAGGTCTGACAAATCCAGAATACCCTCCCTGCTTCGCCAGAGCTTTACCTCCGGATTGCTGGAAGATCGAATCCACGGAGTCGCTCCTGCTGGAAAATCCAAATCGGAAATCACCACTTCCTCTCCAGTCTTCAGTTGAAGTGCTGATGCCAACAGGTTGTAGGCCTCCGAAGAGCACGAACAAAAGGCCACCTCCGTAGGTTTTTTCTGAAGCAACTTTGCCGCAACCTTTCGACATTCCTCCAACTCCTTAAAATGATGATCACGCCCCTGCATGCCCATCAACTTGTCCTCCCAATATCTTTCCAGAGCTTCATGAACTGCAGTTGGCGGAATCGTCTCCGCTGCAGAATTCAGATAAACTTTTCCTTCCAGAGATGGAAAATCAAGAAGCCGGCTTTCCTGAGACAACATACCCTATCCATTGCCGAATCCTGTTACATCCGTCAATCCCATCTCATCTTCAATGAACCTCTCAAGGAGGGGCGGTTTCCCAACCGCCCAAAGATTGTTGTTCAGGCCACCATCTCTTCCAAACTATGGGAAGAACGAATCGCCTTTTCCATTTTTCCTATCTTCTCCGATTTGCTGGTCCGGACATCGGTGGAGTTTCGAAGAACTTGCCGTTATCGACCAGACGGGGATCTTTGTTGTCCTTCAAGTAGGTCATCAGGCGATTGCGGAGCTTTTTGACCACTGCCGCGTACTCAGGATCGCCGGCAACGTTCTTCATCTGGTCCGGGTCTTTGTTAATGTCGTAAAGTTCTTCGCGAGGGCGTTTTCCGTAGGCGTGATCATAGTAGAATTTGACCTTGGGGTCTTTGCGATTGGAGACGATCCAGGCCTTGGTTGGGCCAGCATCTTCGTCGGGCAGAGTCACGAATGTGCTTCTTTCCATTACTTGAAAAGTGGGCTCATCAGCTTCTCCAAGCTTGTACGGATCTCCCAGCGGATAGCGGTCTGGGCGGAAGTTGATCACGAATTGAAAATCCTTGGTCCGGATGGCACGTTGCGGGTAGGGGAGATGACCTTCCCG
>CAYSOI010000195.1:0-7788 GCA_964432425.1 uncultured Opitutales bacterium
CGGTCTATAAAGCACGCAGAGCTCAACTCATTTCCTACATCGACAATTTTGAAACCCTTCCAGAGATCCTTGTCTCCAAGGGCTACCTGACCCACCAGAGTGGCAAATACTGGGAAGGGAATTTCAAAAGGGGCGGATTTACTCACGGTATGACCCGCGGCTTTCCACAGCCAGGAGGGCGCCATGGGGATGATGGTTTGAAGATTGGCCGTGAAGGCATGAAGCACGTAGAGGACTTCGTCGACCACTCCATTGATCAGGACAAACCGTTCTTCCTCTGGTATGCACCCTTTCTGCCTCACACCCCTCATAACCCACCTGAGAGATTGCTCAAGAAATACAAGAAAGAAGGCCGTACTCTTCCAATCGCCAAGTACTACGCAATGTGTGATTGGTTTGATGAGACCTGCGGAGATTTGGTTAAAATCCTTGAAGATCGAAAGTTACGTGAGAACACGATCATTGCTTACGTAACCGATAATGGCTGGATCCAAAACCCAAATCGAGGTGGCTATGACAAAAGATCCAAACAAACCCCCTACGAAGGCGGAATTCGTACCCCCATCTTCTTCAATTGGCCAGGAACCCTCAAGCCCTGCGAACGGGATGAACTGGTTTCCAGTATCGACATCTTCCCAACACTCGTCGCCTCCGCCGGTGCAAAACCACCCTGTGGCGTCCCCGGCCTGAACCTTCTGGACAACCTGAAAAACGGCACACCCATTGACCGAAAATACATTTTGGGCGAAAGCTTTGCCCACGACATTGCCGACATCGAAGATCCGGAAAAAACCCTCCTTTTCCGCTGGTGTATCGAAGGCGACTGGAAACTCCTCCTCACCTACGACGGCGAAGTCAATCGCTATAAGACCACTCATCCCAGAGAAGAAAAACGCCCCCAACTCTTCAATCTCACCCAAGATCCCTGGGAAAAGAAGAATCTCGCCAGCAAGCATCCAGAAATCGTTCAGAAGTTAGCCCAACAAATTGCAGATTGGTATCCAGTGAAACAGAGAAAAGTCCTGACCAAATGGGAGTGAGTTTCCTATTCAATCCTAGGCCCCTATTTCGAAATGGCTGAGGCAAAAGATCGACAGATTTCAAAGCCCTCACTGGAAGTAATTCCACATAAAAGTGAATTCCTTCCTGGTGTGGACACCATGAAACTAAAGCAGTTAATGGATGAGCTTGATATGGAGGATTACCTCAATGAATCCAAGGGCTAAGTGAACTTCCAACTGCGCACCTCACCAATACGGTATTTTCTATGAAGCAGACTTTCAGCCTGCCATTTACTTGGCTACATATTTGTAGGCTGAAGACCTGCCTCAAAAAGTGATGAAAGGGATTCTGCATTTACTCGTTATTTTTCTTGGTTTGGCAGGTATCTTGACCGGAGCAGAATCAGCATTCCCAGACAAACCCATCAGAGTCATCGTTCCTTTCTCGGCTGGTGGAGGGAGCGACACGTTTGTTCGATTGATTCAAAAGGCGGTCGAGGAGGAAGCCTTACTCCCCCAACGTCTTGTGGTAATCAATGTGCCGGGAGCGGGGGGGACGATTGGAAGTCGCAAGCTCAAGGATGAAGAGCCTGATGGGTACACCATCATGTGTCTGCATGAAGCCATTCTGACGGCTAAATATGCCGGGAATGCGGATTACGGACCGGAAGCCTTTGAGGCCATTGCCGGGACGGGGGAAATCGGAATCCTGTTAGCTGCGGCGGAAGATTCGCCGTATGAAAACTTGGGGCATTTGATGAACACGGCTGCGGAACGTCCTTATGAAATTGTCTTTGCGACCAACATTGGGGCTCCCAGTCATTATGTGGGGTTATTGCTGGAAGGGGCAAAAGAAGGGGCTCGGTTTCGCTATACCCAAAGTGGCGGAGGTGCCAAACGTTTCCATGCCATCCATGGCGGCCATAGTGATGTATCGGTTTTCTCCCTTTCTGAATTCAATCAGTTCAAATCCGCAGGGATTCAGGCCATGGCTCTTTGCACGAAAGAAAGACACCCCAATTGGCCGGATATGCCAACGGCAACCGAGCAGGGGTTTGATGTGGTGAGAGCTAATACGCATTTCTGGTGGGCTCCGAAAGGAACTCCCTCGGATCACATTGAGGTGATTGCCAATGCCTTACAGAAAGCGATGAATTCGCCGAGTGTGCAGGCACGTCTGAAAGAAATGCATACGGACCCAACTTTCCTGACGGGTGCCGAGCTAAAGGCATCTCTTGCCGAAAGGGAAAAGCAAATTGCCGGAGTCGATAAGAGAGAATCCATTCAACTGCCGAACTTCCCCATGCTCTCCCTCGGTGTAGTGATTGTGTTTGCCCTGATTGTGGCATGGCAGTCACGAAGGTCATCAAGTTCCACAAAAGAAACCGCAGAAGCCGCAAGCTATCCAACTCACCCTGGCATCGCCATCGCCTCGTTGGGGATTACTGCCATTTACATCTGGATCATGCAAAAAGGTTGGCTGAGTTTCCCTTATGCGACCTTGCTGTACATCTTCAGTCTGAGCATGCTCCTTACGAGGTGGGATCGCAAAAAACTACCGGTTACCGCCGCCGTGGCCGCAGTGATGGCCTTTGGGTTGTATTATTCGTTTACCAGAATCTTTGTGATCGATTTGCCGTAACTCTTTGGAGTGCTGCGGCATGAGGCAGCTTTCATTACAGGCCGACATGTCGGTCTATCCAAAGCGGTGACATGTCCCCGCACTCCAAATGATTACATCGGAGCAATCCGTTCCGCCCCCACATCGGTGGTCAGAACTACGTGTTGGTTGAAGCTGTCGAAGATGAGCTGATTCTTGATTTGCTGATGGTCTGGGCTGTCCCATAGGTCGTTGAATTCCCATGGATCTTCCTGAAGGTCGTACAATTCGCCCAGTCCCTGGTCATGATAGAGGGAAAGTTTGTAGCGATCGGTGCGATACATGGTACCAAAGGAACCCTTTCCTTGGCAGAATCTTCCGGCCAAAGCGTCGAAGTATTCACAGCGAACGGCGTCTCTCAAATGATCCGGAGAGGCTTTGCCTTCCAGAATGGGTAGCAGACTTTGGCCCTGAAAGTAGTCGGGGATTTCGACTCCGCTAAGCTCAAGGAGGGTATGGGACATATCCAGAAGCTCAACCAGAGCAGAACTCTGCAAACCTTGCTGAAATTTGCCCGGCCAACTGAAAATCAGTGGCACACGAACCAAGCCTTCATAAAAGCGGCAGCCCTTCTGGATCAGGCCATGATCTCCCAGCGTCTCACCATGGTCACTGGTAAAGATGATGACGGTGTTTTCCCTCTGTCCGGTTTCGTCCATGTAATCCAGGATTCGGGCAAACTGGTCATCGATCTGGGCAATCATGGCGTAGTAGGTTGCCTGAGCTTGGTAAGCATTGTGCTCTTCTGGAGTGGAGGGCTTTCCCTGGAAGTCCACTTCTGCCAGCTTTTTCTGGTGTTCGAGGTCGGAAGGCTGGAAGTAAGGGCCAGGCATATCTTCAGCCTTGAATCGTTCATTGTACGACTTCGGGGCAAGGAAGGGAGGATGCGGATCGTAGACATTGATATTGAGCATCCAGGGCTTGTCTGGGGAATCCTGCATAAACTCCAGAGCACATTCGGTGGCCCAGGTCGTTTGGTGAAGTTCCGTAGGAATGTAATCCTCTGTGGCTCTCAACGCATTGAGGTCACCCCCCTTGGCTTTGACCCAATCTGCGTAATCGTGCCCCTCTTCCCAGTCATCCCGTGGAGCGTGGCTGAATTTCCAGTAGGAAAACCCATCATCCAGGCGTGGTTCTGTTCGGAGACCGGAGCTTTGCAAATGGAATTTGCCAACCAATCCACAACGGTAATCTGCATCCGCCATCAACTTGCTGATCAATGGAGTCCCTTCCGGAAAGGTGTCATTGCCATTTCGGGTATTGTGGAGTTTCGACGGGTAGAGACCTGTCATGAAACTGGAGCGACTTGGCGTACAAATCGGGCTTTGGCAATGAGCATGAGTAAACGCCACACCCTCTTCGATGAGCTTGTCCAAGGTCGGTGTTTGGACATGGGGATTGCCGAGGGCCGCGATGGTGTCAAATCGCTGCTGGTCAGTACAGTACCAGAGAATATTAGGTCGAGTTGGATTCATGTTGTCAGGAAAATTATGAGGAATTTGGACGGCCTGAAAGACCGTCCTACATTGAGTCAGCCCTCTTCAGTAAGACGGTCTTTCAGGCCGTCGCCTTCGAGGCACGATACTGTTTGGAGATGGAAAGAATCAGGAGCCCCAGGGAAATCAAAAAGAAAATCAAGGATATGGGACGAGTCACCAGCGGAAGCAAACTGCCACCGGATTGCATCAAGCCCGCACTCAAGTGTTCTTCGGCAACCGGAGCCAGAACAAATCCAATCACAAAGGGGGCCAATGGGATTTTCAGCTTTTCCATGGCCAAACCAAAGATCCCGAATCCGATCATGACCCAGACATCAAACATGCGGTTGCCCAATGCGAAGGAGCCAATGACACAAAAGGTCAGGATGACTGGTAGCAGCAAAGCCCGTGGTGTGGAGGCCAGCTTGGAGAGCCATCGCATGGCCAGCAGCATGAAGGCAAACATGAAGAGATTGGCCAGCAGCATGGTTCCAATCATGGTGTGTACGGCTTCCGGATTTTGCGAAAAGAGCAACGGTCCTGGCTGAAGTCCATGAATGACCAGGGCTCCCAGCAAGATGGCGTCAATCACACTTCCCGGAATACCCATCGCCACCAGTGGAATCAAGGCACCTCCAACCGTGGCATTGTTCGCAGATTCTGCAGATACGATGCCCTCTTCACTCCCCTTCCCGAACTCGTCCGGATTCTTGGCCAGAGTCTTGGTGGCCGAATAAGCCATGACACTCCCGATGTTAGCCCCAATCCCAGGAAGAATTCCGACCCAAGTGCCGATCACTGATGACCTGAGCATGTTGCCCCAGTACTTTTTGAAGTCCTGAAAACTGACCAGAAGTTTTTCCTTTTTCAGACGAATCCGCTCAATCGGTTCCTCCAGATGCACGATGTCGCGAATGACCTGATTGACCGCAAACAATCCCATCAGCACCGGAAGCAACTTGAAACCATCGTCGAGAGCATTGAACCCAAAGTTCCACCGCACTTCCCCCGTCGCCGGAGAAGTCCCTGGCATGGTCGCCAGAATTCCAAGAAAGCCAGCCAACAAACCTTTGGACAGAGACTTTCCACCAACCGAGGCAATCAGCACCAAAGCCATCAACACGAGGGAAAAGAATTCAAACGGACCAAAGTTCGTAGACCAATCCGCCATCGGTTTCGCCAAGAGCAATAGAAAAAACCACGAGACCAAACCGCCCACGAGGGAGGCCGTCACGCCCAAGGCCAATGCACGTCCCGGTCTTCCCGACTTTGCCATCGGATACCCATCCAAGGTCGTCATGATCGAAGCCGGAGTCCCCGGCATTCGCAGCAAAGTCGCCGTAATCAACCCTCCACTCACCGAGCCCACATACATCGACACCAAGAGGATCAAAGCCGCTTCCCCACTCATCGAAAACGTCAGCGGCAAGGTCAGAGCAATCAACATCGCCCCCGTTAACCCAGGTATTGCCCCCACCATGACCCCCAAACTGGTTCCCAAAGCCATCAGAGCCAGGGAGTAGGGTGTAAAGAGCAATGGAAAGATGGAAGTGAGATCCTGCACGAAGAGGGTTGTAGTTGGTTTTCTGTATCGATGACGAGAACTTTAGTTGCTTACCAACCTTTCCATCCCACATTCTAATCAGGAAACCTCAGGATCTTCAGCTATCACAATCGGTGTGGCATTTCCAAATGCCAAGCTTGAGGGGAAGAAAACCGGCTCTTGGAAAACCACTTTCATCGCATCTGCGTAATCTGCTGATCAAACTTTACAATCTCTTCGGATTTACCGGAGTCGTGGGAGCCTTGCCAGAAGCCTTCTTTTCCAACCTCTTTCGAAGAACTTCAATCAACAATTGAGTCTTTCGATCCGGATTTTCCGCCAGATTATTGAACTCCATGGGGTCCGCATGGTGATCATACAATTCCACTCCATGTTTGCCTTCTCCCCAATCCGAGTATCGCCATCGTTGCGTCCGGATACTCCGCCCCATTACAGGCTCTGGCAATCGATCATCCGCCGGTCGCAAAATCTGAGTTACTGCCTCACCATCCCAATCCGCCAGAGGATCTTCCAGCAACTTCTTCAAACTCCGACCTTCCAACCCCTTGGGGTTCTCTATGCCCGTCACATCCGTCAATGTTGGGTAGATGTCCACAAATTCCACGATCTTTCGGCATGCCTGACCATTCCCCTTCATTCCTGGAACCCGCATGATCATTGGAGCACGACTCCCCTGCTCAAACAAAGTCCGCTTCTGCCAGATCCCATTATGCTCCCCCAGATGATATCCATGATCACTCCAAAACACCACGATGGTATTGTCCGACAATTCCAACTCATCCAACGCATCCAGCATCCTCCCCACCTGTGCATCCACAAAGGACACACAAGCATAGTACGCCTGCAACGCCTTCAACAAAACCGGTTTCTTCAAGTTGTAATGCGGGACCGGGCAGTTATGGGCAAAGGCCGCTGTGGGGATGTCATCGCGATCACCCTCTGGTGCATACGGAAGCCGCATCTCCGATAAAGGATACATCTCAAAATACTTCTTCGGAGCCACATAAGGTGTATGCGGACGAAAGAACCCCGCTGCGATAAAGAATGGCTTGTCCCCTTTTGCATGCTTTTCCATCAGCTTGATCGCCTCAGTCGCGATCATCCCATCGGTCTGCTCCTCATCCTTACCATCCGCCGCCAACCAACTCAATGCCGCACTGATCTTTCGATGCGGCTCCGCATTAAAAATTAACGCTTCATCCTCCTTATCCCGACCATACGGATTTACTGTTTGCATCCAGGAAGGAGGGTCATCAAATCCATCCGTCCCTATGCTGGCGGGAACATTGTAATGGTAAATCTTTCCAACACGTCCCGCCCAATAGCCAGCCTTCATGAAGGTCTGCGACAACGTCACCGCATCCGGCACTTCATCCCGAAAATGCCGATCCAGATCATACACCTTGATCGTATCTGGCCGCAATCCCGTCATCACTGAAGCCCGAGTCGGATTACACAACGGCAACTGATTATAAGCCTTTAGAAAACACACCCCACTCCCCGCCAATCGATCCAAATGCGGCGTCTTCGCAACCGGATCCCCATAACAACCCAATGCACAGGACAAATCATCCGCCGCAATGAACAACACATTCGGCTTCTCCTTCCCGGAAACCAAACTAACCAACACACACAAAGAGAGAGTTCGCAGAATATTCATCATACCAACTCTCAACAGAACCAACCTCCCACAAAGTCAACCAAACTCTCCTCAATTCTTGAAAAATTCAACTTTCCATGAAATATTCTATTTTTCTTCTTGAAAGCTTTGAGAAAACTTGGATTGTACCTCGCCTTTCTTGCCGTGCACCCGTAGCTCAATTGGATAGAGCGCCTGACTACGGATCAGGAGGTTGGGGGTTCGACTCCCTCCGGGTGTGCCATTTTTGAGAAGAAGTGGGATGCCGCTTTCTCCCATAGAGATAACTCAGTTTTTCGACGTGTTGTCTTTAGGATGAGCCGTCAGGGTATCTCGACTGAGAAATTTGCCAACTGAACTGGGACTATGCCAGGTCTTAACTTCGGCGGATGCTTTCCCCGGACTGGTCGAAACCAATCTTGATCTGAATTATTCGACTCTCACAC
>CAYSOI010000196.1:0-7787 GCA_964432425.1 uncultured Opitutales bacterium
TCCCGCCAACTCCTTCCGGCAAAGTGCAAGTGATCGGAACATATGGACATCCGTTCATAAGCATACGGAGCGAACCCTTTGCCTGCCGTCCGTTCAAAAATGGAGCCAAACAGGATGTGCCAGAGGTGGCCGTTGACATTGTTGGTTGCAAACATCTGGCCATGATCATCGTAATCCAGTCCCCATGGATTGACCATGCCTCGGGCCACCACCTGGAATTGGTGATTCACCGGATGAAATCGCCAGATGGAGCAATCCAGACCAATGCGTTCTGACTTGGGAGTGCCTGGTTTCCCAACCAGCGAAGGAGCTTTCATTCCATGCCTTCCGTAAAGCCAACCATCCGGCCCCCAGGTTAAACCATTCACCGTATTGTGATGCGTCTCTCTCGACCATCCATCCAGCAGAACTTTTGCCTCACCATCTGGAACATCGTCCTGATTTGTGTCTGGTATGAACTGAAGTTGCGTATCTGCCAAAACCCAAACACCACCAAAGCCCAGTTCCACACTGGTCAAACGATTGAAACCCGACTGAAAAACCTTCCTCTTGTCGAACTTCCCATCGCTGTCCCGATCTTCCAAAATCAGGATGCGGTCTTCCTTGCCCTCTGTCCAATGACTCCCGTCGAAGGTGTAGCTTTCCGCAACCCACAAACGCCCCCGGCAATCAAAGGTCATGGCAATGGGTTGGCGAACATCCGGTTCCGCCGCAAACAACTCCACCTTGAAACCTTCCGGTACAGAAATCATAGCCAGAGATTCTTCCGGACTGGGTGGATGCTGGCCAGGAGCCTGCGAGTTGACTGGCGTAAATTCTTTGCCCAACAATGAAGCCGACCAGACCAACCCCATCCAGCCAACGGTCTTCAGGAAGAATTTGTGGATATCCATAGCAGGAAAACGGCTAAGGGATCGATCAAATCAAATCAACTGAATTGAGTTTGTAGAGTCATCTTCTTGCCCCTCATTTTCCTGCCTTTTCAAATTGGAGGATGGATCTGAGACCATGCCAATCCTTCAGGCATGGCTTTATTTTTTCACCTTATGATTTCGCAGAAGCTGGGCCATTTGGGGCCGAATGTCTGGCATCTTTTCGATCTCGACGCGTCTTTCAGTCAGGTTGTTGAGTGTTCGATAAAATCCCTCCAGACCTTCGTCCCATTCTCCTGAAACCACATCCAGGGGAGTTTCCTTTCTGTCGTTTTCTTTGGAAAGGCTGGCTCCATGATCCAGGTAGAGTTTGACGATTTCCGATCTGCCCATGAAGGCGGCAACATGTAGCGGTGTGTTGCCATCTCTGTTCGGGACAGTCACCTTGGCTCCCTGATTCAACAGAAAACTAGCATGGGCGGGTCTACCGTGAAAGGCTGCGGCACTGAGAGCCGTGCCGCCATTCTCTCCATGTGCATTGAGATCGACACCTTGTTCCACGATTTTCTTAGTTTCGTCAAGGTTGCCACTTTGGATGGCATTTCTCAGCGAGGCCAAGAGGTCTTCGGGGGATTCTTTTCCGTCCGTGACATGGAAGATGAAATCATTGCTGAAGAGTCCGTCAGGGTTTTGGAGTTGAAGGAAATGAAGGCCGATTTCTGGCAATTTATGTAGCGTGATTTGAAGGCGTTCGTTCTCTTCCAAACGTAATTCTCCTTCCACTTTCCGACCGTTCACAATGAGGTGTGCCTGTGGATGAATGTGACGGCCGCTCACGATCATTGTCGTTTCCTCTTTGGACAGTTTCGGGAAACGTTGTTTGCCTCTTTGCTCTTGTATCGGACCCTCTGTCCAGATGGCAGGTTGCGGGTTTTCATAATCTGCATTTTCTCCATGCCTGCCAGTGAACGTGCCGACGAAGGTGCCTTGCTTCGCTTGCTGGAGAAGGGCCTCTCGGGAGAACTTTTGACGATCCCCTGAAGTCTCCACATAGTGGCCTTTGTCAAACTGCAGGATGGTGGGGGTGGCTTTTTTCCCTTTCAGAAAGACACCTTCAACCTGAAGCACGATGGCTCCTTCGTTGCTGGACTTTTCCAGGGCGTTGATGAGGTCTGAGGATTCCTGCCCTTTGGCAGTTTGAGAATTTAAGGTGACTTGTCGGGCAAAGGCTCCCGAGAACCCTGTGCTTCCTTCCAGAACCATGTTCCAGACCGGATCAAAACGAGGTTTGTTTCGCCAGGTCAAACGCCACATCTTGCGTTCTGGAATGCCTTCTTCTGCAAACCCTTTGTAGAATGGGAAATCAATGATGTTGAGGCGACCTTGCGGGAGGATGAGGAAACGGTCATAAGCTCCTCTCCAAGTCGGTGCATCCATACCTGTGCCAGGAGAGTTGGTGCTTACCCAGAAGGGCATCCGGTGACAGTCGCCGCAGGCATTGGGTTGGGGTTTGCCCTCATGGTTGCCTTTGATGTGGAAGAGTTCAAACCCCTCTTTGGCACGTTCAGAAAGTTCATTGGTGTAAGATCGTTTTTGAGCGGGTGGATAACTCACACTGAGCAGGAACTTCGCTAAATCATCCCGTTCCTGTTTGCTGAGCAAACCGGCTTTCCCTTCATCGTTTTTTACTGGGTCTTTGACCGCCTTCATGGTGCTAGCCAATCCTCCATCCACCAGATGTCGGGTTGTGCTTTCAGGAACCTTCACGTCGCTATTGGGTTCGAGGTCGTGCTTGTGCACATTGGCACTGTTGTTGCCTCCGTATGGATCTCCCGGAATGCCATCCCAGTGGAAAGGTGCGGTATCCCGAAGACCTCGGACTGGCATGGTTGATCGAGGCATGATCTGGTTGCCACCAGTGACAATTGGAGTCTTCAAAACCCAAAGCAATTGATCAGTGTGTCCATCCGGGTGACAACTGGCACAGGAGAATGTACCGGTCGAAGAAGCCGCTGCCGTGTTGAAGGCAATTCGGCCTCGTTTAAAAGCAGGATGGGTTGGGTCCTTTAGGGCAATGGTGGCTTTTACCGAGAGCTTGGCTGGATTGGAGACATCGATTTTAGAGACCGTATTTGCGACTGCATTCAATACCCAGGCGAAGGTGGGCTTTCCCGCTTCTGAAGATTGTAATGTGAGACCTCTGGGGACCGCATCTACCGATACCCGGCCAAGAACTTTCCCTGACTTTGCATCCATGGAAAAGACTTTGTCGGAGCCCGCCGCAGTGACGAAGAGAGTGGAATCATCTTCACTGATTTGGATGCCAAATGGGGTGGCCAGGGCCTGATCTTTTTCCGGGTGTTTGGGAGGTAAAGGTTCCAGATTAAAAAAGTCCGTTCTTGGTACGGATTTGTTGTTAAGGCTGACTTTGGTGATTTGGTTGAGAAAGGCACGGTTTTCGAGTTCGGCGAGGCCATGTTTCTCCGTGCCTGCTCTTCCGTTGGCATCATTTCGGGCATCGGTTTGAGCAATGAAGACGCGGCCTTTGGAGTCGACTGTCATTCCGTACAACAAGGTGCCCAGAGAGTGGACGGTCTTTTCCTGTTTGTCGGTTTCCGTATTGAAAATATAAAGATCCTTATCCGGTACTCTGGGATGCTTGACGATGTCCGTAACATGTCCGATTGAGAGCACATTGTTGTTGGCGATGGAGTGGTCGTGAGCATTGAAGGTGACGAGTTTGCCATCGATGTCGTAACCACCGGAAAGCTGGGTTTTGTTGTTGGATTCAAACGGGATCACGTAGAGCTTGCCATTACGGACCTTGATGGCTCTGGGGTCTTGGGCGGTCAGCCTTAAACGCTTTGTAACCTTGCGGGAAGCTACATCGATCACAGCAATCTGATTCTCCGAGGAAAGTGCCACATAGGCCTTTGCATTGTTGGCGAATGCAATTCCTACAGGCTCATCAAAAGTTGTTGCCTTTGTCTTCGAGTTGAAGTGCTGAATCGTGTCCACCACATGCAGGTAGGTAGTGCTTTGGGGATTGTTATCTATCACACTCACCGAATCGGAAACATGATTGGAAACCCAGAGTTCTTTCCCATCTGGTCGAATTGCCAAACTGACCGGATCAATCCCCACTGGAATTCGCTTCACGATCTCACCCTTGTGGGTATTGATGACGTCCACCGTATCCGCAGGAGTATTGACCACAAAAACCTGTTCCTTCAGTGATACAATTGGAGCCGCATGCGGACTCATCAAGGGAGGATGTCCGATCTTTTTTATGGGGGGAGAGGTCTGCCCCCACAGGGGTGCATTGAAAAGCCAGAAAAGGAATGCAAGGAGGAGATTATGCCAGGATTTCATGCTCAAACCCATCTTTCAATTATCCGACTTTTTCTTTCCCGGTTTGTCCATGAAAATGATGGTGACTCCAGTTATCATCAGGGCTAGGCTCAGCATCATGAGTGTGTCGTCCTGGTATTGTCCGAAAGTTACGATCATTGCTCCACTTAAGGTAATAATGCTGCCAGCGATGGATTTCATTTTGCTTCCCGGGTTGAGTGTATACAGAAAGGAAATTGAGGATGTGTTATGGAATCGCAAGCTGGAAGCATGCGCCACTGTTGTTCTGGATTTCCAGCTCCGTGTAGGCTAACGGTGGAGCCTGCTTGAACAGAGTTGTTAAGAAGGGGACTATATTCCCGGAAGATTTCCCAACGTGCAGTTTCGATTTCTGCAATTATGGTTGTCTAAACTCATCTATGAACTAGAGATGTTCTTATGCAAAATGAATTCACAGCGATCATTGAAAAAGCTGAAGAAGGGGGATATGTCGCCTATTGTCCTGAAGTGGCCGGAGCCAATGGACAAGGTGAGACGGTTGAGGACGCCAAAACGAATCTTTCTGAAGCCATCAAGTTGATTTTGTTGGATCGTAGGGAAGATGCTTTGCGTGGTTTACCCAGTAATGCGATAAAGGATACAGTTCTCGTTGCATGAAGCGTAATGCTTTGTTGAAGCACTTGAGGCAGAATGGTTGCTTTCTCAAAAGAGAGGGTAGTAGTCATTCTCTTTGGTGTAATCCAGCCAATGGAAATGTAGAAGCCGTACCAAGGCACGTAGAGATCAAGAACATCCTTGCAAAAAGTATTTGTAAAAAACTTGAAATTCCAACCCCCTAAAAAGACTTCTCAATGTGCTTCTATCCAGGTTGCATTGGGTTGTTGGTGAGGAGAAGATGAAATCCTCGAATGAAGCTGTCACAGAGGGTTTTTGTTCGCTTCGATCTTTTGAATCAGTTCCTTTGAGATGGCAACTGCATTGGACACAGATTCTTCCTTTAACCGGACTACCGAAGTGTAGTTTGCCCCATAATACCTTGCGACTTCAAACCATGCATGGCCTTTGATTGGATCTTTGGCTATCCCTCTCCCAAACAAATAGGCATCTCCGATTGCAATTTGGGCCTTCGTATGTCCATTGAGTGCGGCTTTTTCGTACCAACGGGCTGCCTCTGTTAAGTCTCTCTTTGTTGCTTTCCCGGCTTTGTAAATGAGACCTAATTTGTACTGAGAATCGACATCCTTATTATTGGCATTCGTTTTGTATGCGGCGATGCCTTTTGAGTAATATGCTTTGGATTGCTCAGGATCTTTCAACAAGCCCGTCCCTCCATTTTGAAAGATCTCTCCCAGAGACATCATGGATTGGATGTGCCCTTGGTCCGCTGCTTTTGTGTACCATTGTACCGCCAGGTTTAAATCCTTCTTGTAGCGTCCTAGGGTTGAAGCAGCATCCTTATAATAGAATTTACCCAATCCAGCTTGAGCCCCAACGTGTCCTTGCTCTGCAGCTTTCGTATATAAGTAGATCGCTTCTTTTGCGTACTGATATAGCCCTTTTCTGGCATATGCCACAGCCATTTTATATTGCTCGTCGGGATCAGTGACTTCTGTTGCAGGTTTTTTTAATGGGCGATTTGGGTTTCTTCCTGGGTCAGCATTTTCAATCAACTTGTCAGCAAATTTTTCCCCTACTTGCTTAAAGCATCCTGAAATTACAAAAATTAGGAAGGAAAGGAGAACTATAAGTTTTAGTATAATCTTCATGGTGCATTTCTATGGTGGGGTTAAGCAATGAATGCAAATGAAGAATTCATTTTGATTAAATATATTATATCAAATCGAAAGGGATTGAGCATTGAGTTGAAGGCGGAACATAGGAAAGACGGTTTGGTAGTCTTTTATGCAGCAGGCCTTCAGCCTGCAAACGAAGGTGATCCGATCAACCAAGGGCGTTACCCTGGGCTAGTATGCAAAAGCCCGTTGGGCTTAGGGCACAATTGAAAGACTTGGGCTGGGTGAACTCAGGCAGGGGAAAGGCTGTTGTTTGAATCAATCCTTTTTCAATTGGCATTACACCTAATGCCTTGGGGGCTCAGGTGAAGTCTACGGCCTTAAGCTATGTTTCCGTGCAGTTTCTTCCCTAATTGCCTGCACTCCACCAGGTATCGATTTTCTTTTGTAATTCTGAAACCAATTCCGCTTTCTTCTCGGCCAGGTTTTGGGTTTCGTGTGGGTCGGTTTTGAGGTCAAAGAGTTCGTATTGGGCTCCTGGGTTTTTGCTGCGATGGCCTCCGGCGTTGGGGCGGAGTTTGGGGCGATTGGGATTCCAGGAGATGAGTTTCCAGTTTTCTTGAATGATGGAACGGGTCCAGAGGCTTTTCTCGGGTTCGGAGGCGGAGATCATGTCGTGAGAGAAGTTCTCGAAGTAGAGGGTGTTTCGGGCGGTGACTTTCTGGTCATCCAGTAGATTGATTCCGGGAAGATTGCAGGGGACTTGGACTTCACATGCGGACAGAATCGTGGGGACGATGTCGATGTTGCTGGCAAGTTGGGTTTTCTCCAGTCGGGGTTGGATCTTGGCTGGCCAGCGTGCGATGATGGGGGTGCGGATTCCGTTTTCGTAGGGGGAAGCTTTGCCGAAGGCGTTCCAGCCGTTGTCAGCAATGTAGAGGACGAGGGTGTTGTCGTCGACGCCTTTGTCCTTGAGGTTTTGCATCAGATCACCGCAGGTTTCATCGAGCCATTCGACCATAGCTAAATACTTTCCGTTTTTCAGGGTTTTGTACTTTTCCAGTAATCGGGCCGGGGGATTGTGGGGAGTGTGAGGGAGGAAGGGGGCATACCAGACAAAGAATGGTTTTTCTTTGGCTTTGGCTGTATCGATAAAGTCGTAGATGGGCTTCATGGTGGCTCTTCCAATGGAGAGGGACTTGCCTCCGTGTCGGCCGGTTTCTCCATTGTCATGAGTAAACCCGGCATCCTTGGGTTTCCGCATCCAGTATTTTCCGGTGTGCAGGGTGAGGTAGCCTGCATCGGCCAGTTGTTGCGGCAGCATGGGGTTGGAGAAGAATTTATCGAGCCAGTCTTCTCTTTTTTCACCACGCATGGGATCATTTCCGGTAATGCCGTGTTGGTGGGGATAGAGGCCGGTGAGCATGGTGGCTAGGGAAGGGCTGCACAGTGCGGTGCTCACGTAGCCGCGGCTAAAGGTCAGTCCTTCTGCCGCCAATTTGTCAATGTGTGGAGTCCGTACGTGCTCATGGCCGAGGAACTGGTAGTCCGTCCAGGCATGGTCGTCGCTGATGATCAGGACCACGTTCGGGCGTTGGTCTGCCAACAGGCCGAAGCTGAAGAGCACATTTGTAAAGATGGCAAGAAAGAGGAATGAGGAGGTTTTCATAGTCATGGGTACGATAATGTCCCTACCCTCGGACTTCTTACCTGAAAAGCCTTTTTGCGGTTTATAGTGGTTCTCAAAAATAATTTCCTATTGAGACACGAAGTACTTGGAGAGGCGGTTTCCTAACCGCCTAAAGAACGGGCGGTTAGGAAACCGCCCCAC
>CAYSOI010000197.1:0-7704 GCA_964432425.1 uncultured Opitutales bacterium
TTCACAGAGAGGTAATGGCGTAACATGGCTTGATTAACATGGCCCATTTCGTTTTCTAGCTTAGTCTTGTCACCATGAAGGGCGTAGGAGTAACTGCAAAAGGAATGCCGGGTTAGATCGGTTACATTTGGAAGTCCAACTTCCCTACGAAGTTTCTTCCAGCGGTATGTGAAACCTCTTTGAGGAATAAGGGGCTTACCATTATCACACAACCTTAGCCAGGAATCCAAAGCAGTGCCAATCGGAACAGATCGGGAGGAACTGGTGTTTTTAGTCTTGTTTGGGCGTACCCAGACCTTTCCGCCTCCTCCATCTCCAGCAAGGTCAATGTCTTCCCAAGTCATTTTCAATGCTTCAGCGTCCGGACGTGCCCCTGTGAAAAGGCAGATTGCAACAAAGGCCAGCATCCCCCGTTCCTCATTTTCGTGTGCAGATATCTCCAGCAATCGCTGGGCTTGGTTGATAGTCAGAATCTCAGGCGGCTCCTGTATTGATGCTTCCAAGGCTTCTTTCTTGTCAAACCGAATGGTCTGGCACTCCATAGGGTTTGAGGCAGTAAACCCTTTCTCAACAGCAAACTGGAACAACTGCCTGGCAACATCACAATACCGCTTCAAAGTATTTCGCTTCCAATCCCGCACTTTGGTCTGATTAGAGAGAAAGTCCCAAATAACCTTGCCACTGATAGAATTGACTAACACATCAGCACCCAATCCCTTGACCAGAAAAGAAGCCCGATCTTTGATTGTCTGATATTGTCGCTGACTCCGTTGACCAGCCTGAACCTTTCCGAAATAGAATTCCAGATAAGTGACGACCAAATCATTCAGGCCAATAGTTCCTGACGGAGGAGAGACAAACGGTTTCAGCCGTCCGAGTGCCTCAGTAAGAGAGCCGATCCCTAACTCACGGCAAAGTTGCATCGCCTTCACTGCGTCTTCCCGCTGAGCCGGTGACAGATTGAAAGCTTCCTTCCCCTGATTCTTCAAAGTGGCCCGGTATTTCTCACATTGAACTTTTGCCTCGGCGAAGGTTGGAAAAGTCAGCCTTTCCCGCTTTGGCAACTTGCGGCAAGTGTCCACAAGATAAACTACCTTTTCTCCAGCTCTTGGTCGCTCCCAGATCACAGGCCACTCCCCTGCTCTAGTCACCTTTTTGGGCTTGTCTTTGGCTTTCTCAGTGCTACTCATAACTGCATTACTTTGCAATATAATGCGCCAAACCACAAGAAAAACGTGTCAAAAATGGTCACCAGGAAATCTTCTCCCGGCACCCAATAAAGCGCAATCCCACCAAGCAAAACAACTGCGGGAGTAGCTCAGCTGGATAGAGCAACGGTCTTCTAAACCGTAGGTCGTGGGTTCGAATCCCACCTCCCGTGCCATGTTCCTAACGCAGGAACTAGTGATTGATTTCCGCAACAAGCTTGCGGGTAAAGTCATGGGCCAGAGAGATGGACTCTGGACTCATGTTATCTTCCAGACGGTCTCGCTGAACTTTGGCCTCCTGAAAACCCTTCGATGCGGCGAGGTTAAACCATGCGTAGGCAAGAATGGTGTCTTGCTCCACTCCAAGACCAGAAAGGTAAAGGGTGCCAAGTAAAGTTTGAGCATTAGCGTAACCTTGCCAGGCAGCCAAAGAAAGCCACTTGAAGGCTTTATTTTCATCTTTGGAAATTTTGGAACCAAGAAGATATTCAATGCCTAAGCTTAATTGGGCATCCCCAAAACCTTGAGAAGCAGACCGGGTGTACCACTTTAATGCGGTGGTATAATCTTTGGGAACCCCATCCCCGTCCCGATACATCTCAGCCAACTGAAATTGTGCCTCGGAGTGCCCAAGATAGGCGGCTCTTTTGTACCATTGAATCGCTTCGTTCTTCTCACCATTGAGGCGGAAGTGTTTATAATACAATCTCCCAAGCTTGTATTGAGCTGCTGGGTCCCCTTGCGTGGCCGCTTTCTGAAACCACTTTATGGCTTCCTCTTCATTCTCAGGAACTCCCAATCCAGATAAATACAACTCCCCAAACTGTGTTTGTGCCTGAGGGTTCCCCTGTTCGGCAGATCTTCCAATCCAAGTAACGGCATCCCTTTCGTTTTTCAATACGCCGACTGCATTCAAATACATACTGCCAATTTTATGTTGTGCCTCTGCATGTCCCTGTTGGGCTGCTTTTCGATACCAACTCGCCGCATCAGTCAACAATACCTCCCCGCCTTCTCCATTTGCATACATGGAAGCTAACTGATACTGCGCTTCCGCATACCCTTGCAATGCAGACTTTCGGTACCATTGCCGTGCTTGGGAAAGATCCTTAATACCCGTCACTCCGTTCACATAAAAATCCCCAATTTTACTTTGTGCAGGAGCATACCCATGGTGAGCTGACTGGAGGTACCATTTGGCAGCAAGGCGATGGTTCTGATATCCATGCTCCGGATTTTCAAAAATCTCCCCAATGTGGTACTGAGCCTGAGCGTGATTGCTCTTAGCAGCCTTGCTTAGCCAGAGCAGAGCCGCATTTATATCCTGCGGAACCCCACTCCCCTCAAGATAAATGGTACCCAACATATATTGGGATTCCACATCCCCATTCTTTGCTTTCAGTTGTATTTCAGCAAAATCCTGTTCATCCATTTCATCACCGATGCCCGCAGTAACATTGAGATCGCTACAGGAGCTAAGAATCATACCCAAAAGTGGTATGAGAGAGATGAAATATTTGGACATGTGGACTAACAGAAGGGGCGGTGGGGATAGAGGCATTAGGAAGGGTTGAATCGAAAGTGGCAAGTTTTTCTTAGCTGGTCAAGGATAGCATGAGAAATGACGTAATTTAGGAACTGCATGCAGAAAGAATAGGAGGTTGCAAAATTTCCTTACAATGACATGGTGAGGCGCTTTTTTACGATTGTTATCAGGAACGGTTCCTTTCAAAAAAAAGCACTTACCAGAGATACATTCTGGAAACACGAGTATGATTCAGACAACAGCAAAAACCAGTACCATCAAAGCTGAAGGCCAGAGCCGTAAAGCCAGCAAAGAAGATACGCAGATTGATCGTTTTGAACTGAAGTACGTCGTCCATCCGAGTGTGGTATCTTCCATCAGAGAGTTTATTCAACCTTTCGTCGCAGATGACCATCATGCGGGGCCAGGAATCCCGGAATACCTGGTCACCACCCTACAACTGGATTCCCCCAACAACCGGCTTCATTATGCAAAAGAGCATGAAGCATTCAGCCGTTTCAAACTTCGTATCCGCACGTACGGGACCGAAGGTAAAATCCCTTATTTTCTGGAAATCAAACGCAAGATCCAAGCAGCCATCGTCAAAAGCCGGGTAATTTTGCACCCAGCTGATTTGTCCAAGGAAAACCTCCTAACCGTAAACCCACATTTACCATTTGCCTCTCAAGCCCAGTACACGAACTATCTCGATTTCGTACGCCTTGTGAACGAGATTGCTGCAAGACCCAAAATTTTCATTCGTTACATCCGGGAATCCTACAAAGGGATCTGTGAAACCTATTCAAGAGTCACACTGGATCGTGCCTTGTGCTACCGCCCTGCTTTTGGACAATGGCACTTTCCCCTGAAAGAGAAAAACTGGTATTGCCTGGATACCTCCACGGCACTGTGTGCTCCCTTTTCCGGCCACATTCTGGAATTAAAATGCGGAAGTGAAATGCCGGAATGGATGCTGGAGCTAATTGAAAGATTTGATTTGGTGAAGGTTGGGTTTTCCAAATATTCAGCGGCCATGCGGCTGGAGTCTCTCTATTCCGGCAAATCCTACTCGGACGCATCCGAAAACTGCACTTACGAAGATGGATCCGATTATTAATGCTTTAGGGCCGGCCCGTGCCTACAATGTGCTGGAGATTCTGCTTTCTCTGAATACCAGCTTCATTATGGCCATGGTTCTGGGTTGGACCTATCGACACACTCATGGTGGGTTTTCCTACTCCCGTTCCTTTGTGCAGGCCCTGGTCCTGGCAGCCATTACCAGCTGCATCATGATCATTGCCATCGGCAACAATCTGGCTCGCGGCCTTGGTATTCTGGGTGCCCTCGCCCTGATTCGTTTCCGGACCCCTGTTCGTGATCCGAGGGACATCATCTTTCTCTTTGCCTCCCTGGCAACAGGGATTGGCTGTGGTGCTCAGGTTTGGGGCATCGCTGTACTTGGACCTCTTTACTTTTGTATCATTGCAGGATTTCTCCACAAAACTCCCTTTGCTTCCAAGAGACAGTTTGAAGGTCTGTTGCGATTCATCCTTGTGGATTCGGAAAAAGAAAACCTGTCTAAGATTCAATCCATGTTATCCGATTTCACTGCATCCGCTGAACTTGTCGCCATTCGGGAAGCCATCCAAGGGGAAGCCAAGGAATACACTTACCAACTCCGACTGCTGGACCCAGGGGGGCGGGCCGACTTGCTCAACGCCATACAAACTGTACAAGGTGTCGCTGAGCCCAACATCATCATGCAACGCTCAACTGTAGAAATCTGACCCGCTTGTGAATTCGCACCGATGAAGTCCTCTTCTCCAGACGTACCTCATGCTCCCCACAACGGAAGTCATCCCACTTCCCGTTACTGGACGCTGCTCTTCTGGTTTGTTGCCTGTGGATTGACTTTCTGGCTCTTCACACTAGGCGGCAGCTATGACCAACTAAACGGGACCGTCGATTTCAAGCTCGAATCCGTGGCCAGTCTGGAAGATGCACAGGTTGCTCAAATCCTGGTCACAATGGACCAACATGTAGTCCAAGGTACTCCCGTCGTTCAAATGGACACCTCACTGATCGACCAGGAGATTGAAGCCCTCAAACAGGAACTCGAAATTGAGCACCTCGAACGCCAACGCCGGTTTACCCAAATGGTACAGGACCTGCGGGCAGAAATACTCCAAACCGAGCTTCAACAAACACAGGACCAAGCAGAATTGGAAGTTCTGAACAAAGAACTGGTTCGCCTCGAATCCCTGCTTTCCCAAAGACTGATCGAACGGGAAGTCGTCATCCGGCAAAAAGCACGGGTGGCCGTACTTCAGAAAAACCTGGAAGAGCTTCCCAAAATCACCGCATCCTATCGAAAAGATCTGGCAGAAGCCGAAGCCCTGTACCAGCAATCTTTGAAAGCCGATTCTTCCTCTCAGGACTCTCCCGTTTCGAAGCAAATCGAACTCCTGAATAAAAGAAGGGACCATTACACCCTCCGAGCTGCGAACGATGGTATCATTGCCCAACTCCTTCATCAACGAGGCGAGATTGTGGCGGCCGGGGAAACCATCCTCAAATTGATCATAAAGCAGACCAGCAAGGAAGGAAAACCCACCAAAACCGTACGCGGCTTTTTGCCTGAAAAGTTCGCCCATTACGCTGAACTGGGCACCCAAGCCACAGTCTACTCTCTAAAGAACCCGCAAAGCCCGATCAAAATGGAAATCACCTCCGTCACCCCTCATTTACTATCCGTACCCGACCAGGCCAGCGCCTTGCCCAACTCCGTCCAGCGTGGAAGATTTGTAAACTTAAGCCCACTCCCCGGTGAACCCATTGAGCCCATTGCAGAGCTTCTTCATGGAGAAAGTGTCATCATCCGGATGAACCCCCGCTCCTTTATTGATCTGCTCAAACAATTCTGATGACTGGCACTGTGCAACACTCTCTCAGAAACAGTATCTGGATCATCGCCCTGGGCCTTTCAGCCCCACTCACATTTTCTCAAACACCGACTCTCACATTGGAAAAGGCCTTGGAACAAAGCCTTGCCAATTCCGCTCGAACGGCCGCAGAGTCTGCCTCCATACGCCTGGCCAATGCACAGGCCCGAACCGTCCCCTCCCCCTATCATGCCCAGCCCGAACTGCGGTTGACCCAAAATGATAACTGGGATGGCTACGATGAACAGGAATACGCCCTAAGGTTCCGGACGACCAATCCATGGATCCTCAAAGCACAAAAGCGTACCCACCAGCAACTGATCCAATTGGCGGAAACTCAATTGGAAACCAGAAAATGGCAAATCCGCCACCAAACCCAAGTCCTTTACTTTGAGGCACTCTACCGGCAAAGCGTCCATAAACTGACCACCCAATGGGAGGCCGCTCTTCAGAAACACCTGACATGGAATGAATCCCTTCTCGAAGCTGGCCAACAAACCCTTCCTCAAGTTCTGGAGATTCGTGTCGAAGCCAATACTGCCGCCAGAGAAGCCCGACAAGCCAAGCTGGATCAACAGATTGCCATGACCCGCCTCCTGGCATGGATCGATCAATTGCCAGAGAACGCAGAGACGCAACTCCCCAACCTCACCACTTCCTTCGCAGACCCGCAAGCCGACCTTCCGCAGAGTTCAGCCAAACAACTCTTCCACCAGTACCTTCGCCACCATCCCCTCCCCAATGCCCTTGCCCGGCAAAAGCAAATCTCCCAATTGAAAATCCTGGAAACTCAGGAAGGCCACAAACCCTGGATCAACTTCGTCCAGGCAGGATTCAGCCACGATTCCAAATCCTGGCGAGGGGAAGACTGGCGTTTGCGGATCGGCATCGACATCCCATTGTTTGACCGTCAGAACACCCTCCAGGATGCCGCCCAAGCTGAGCAAAACTTGAGCCGAGCACAATTGGAAGCCCACCTGTTGGAAGCCCGACTCCAAATCTCGGAAAAACTGACCAATCTCCAATTCCGAAATGCCCACCTGACCGAAACCCAACAACTCACTGCCGAAATTATCCAGCAAGTGAAAGAAACTCTCCAAAAAGATGCAGAGGCTCCAGCCCCAACGTTGCAGCCCGATACACGGTATCGCCTTAAGAGAGGACTCCACCGAATTCAACGCGAATATCTGGATGCCCAATACGCCTACCAGACCGCAAAATTGGAACTCGATTATTACTCAGCCGGAGAAGAACAGTAGTTTGCCTAGAGGCTCTACCTACATTTTGTAGCCAAATCTTAACGCTACAAAGCTTGCGAAAATTCGCATCCATCCCTACTCTCGTAAGAAATTCCCTTTCCTCAGAGTCCCCCTATGCCCAAACGCATTCTCAGTATATGGTTCCTGGCTGCCGCCATCTCCTTATCTGCAACCATTGTTCCTACGGAAATCATGTACCATCCCGTCGATGGCACCGATTATGAATTTCTGGAATTGTACAATGCTGGAACCGAACCCGTCCCCTTAGGCGGTTACAGTTTTGATGGATTTACCTACACCATTCCCACTTATTCCCTCGATCCCGGCAAGTACCTCATACTTGTTAAGAATGGTACTGCCTTCCACTCCCTCTACCAAGTTCCAAGCTCCCCCTACTACAAGCCTGAGATCTCCGCTGTTTTGATTTGGGAGGACGGAAAACTCAGTAATGGTGGCGAAAGCCTCGCTCTGCTCAACCCCGCGGGCACACCCATTTTCAGCGTTGAATATGACGATGAATTTGACTGGCCAACCCAAGCCGACGGCCTTGGCAGTTCCCTCGAACTAAAGAAACCCGAAGAATACGCACTCCTGGACAATCTCGATGATCGCAATGATTTCCTGAAAGACCCCAAGAATTGGCGGGCCAGCGCAGCCTTCCAAGGCAATCCAGGTTCCCATGGCAATGCAGCAGCCGACAGCCTGATCATCAACGAAATCCTCGCCAACACCGACACCGAAATCACGGATTCCGTAGAACTCTACAACCC
>CAYSOI010000198.1:0-7637 GCA_964432425.1 uncultured Opitutales bacterium
CCGAATGCGTCATCATCCAATTAGAAATTTATTTTGAGAATCACTAAAAAAAGTCAGCGGCTGTTATTATCGCCTAAAGGCTAGACTCCAACGGAACCTCCAACCTACACAAGGCCAGCCATCGTCCCTTTACCGCTGGCAAACTGGTCTTCCTCCAGACCCATTTGCTGCATCATACTGACGAATAACCTCGCCAGGGGATAGTTTTCCCTGCCTTCGAAATGCAAATGCTGGCCATGTTTCCAACCCCCTCCAGCCAGAAGAATAGGAAGATCTTTTGTTGTGTGGCCACTGGCGTTTCCGAGATTACTGCCCATTAGAACCTGAGTGGAGTCCAGAAGAGTTCCCTCGCCTTCGGGTGTGCCCTTCAAATCCAATAGGAAGTTGGCCCAAGCTTGGATCACCACCTTTTCAATCACTTCCAATTGGCTGATCATTTGAGGATTTTTGCCGTGGTGCGTAAGGGCATGGTAACCCATGTTCACTCCCGGCAGCCGGAAGACATTGCTATGGTTGGCTGTGGAGAAGGCGATCACTCGAGTCGAATCGGTTTGTAAGGCCAGACGCATGACCTGGAAATGCTGCTGCAGCCAGTCCGGCAAATCGATATGAGAAGCACCCGTAGGAGCCGACTCATCCACTTTGGGCTTGGGAGTATCCAGCCATCGCTCAGATTTGATGAGGCGTTTTTCCGCCTCCCTGACAGCAGTCAAATACTGCTCCAGCTTTTCCTGATCCAGCTTACTGACTTTGCGTTGAGTTGACTGGGCCTCATCGTGGACCAAATCAAGGATACTGCGGCCATCTTTGAGGTGTTGCTTCTGTCGGGCAATGTCATTGGCGGAGCCAGCCAGAAAGAGCTTTTGGAAGACTTTTTCCGGGGCATTTTCTGCGGGAACAGCCACTCCATTCGCCGACCAGGACAACTTCGGCCAGCCTACACAGAGAGTGGAGAAGCGGGTATCTTTGCCAACCTTCTTGCCGACCAACTGGTCGAGGGAGATGCTATTCTTGAAACCTCGAGCGGCAGGATGCGGGGCAGCGGTCAGAAAGCTGGCTTCGGCGGAATGGCCACCATCGACTTCTGGGTGACTGGTTCCGGAGATGATCGTGTAATCATTGCGGAGATGGGCATCCGCATCCTGCATATAGAGGCTGGGCTTGTAGCGAGGGCCAGCTTCCTCAGGGAAAAAGTTGGGAGGATGAAAACCAAGGGGAACATTCGTCAACACCATGCGTTTGGGTGGACCTTCCCCTTTGCTGGCATAAGTTTCCAGTCCTGGTAATGCCAGGCAAACACCAGTGGCTCTGAGAAATTTGCGTCGATTCATCATGGTCATCTTCTGTGGTACAGGTTGCTGGCTACAATCGTTTGGATAAGAGTGCGTAATCCGTTACCATTGGCTTTGGTTAGTTTTACAATTTCATCCACTTCTTTCCGGTCGAAAAAGCCAAGTTCCCGACCAAGGCCATACGACAGCAGGTGTTCCGTTAAGCATTTGGCAAACTTGGACTGATCCGCCAGAAGCAATTGTTTAAATTCCCGAATGTCGCTGAATTTCTCCCCTCTGGCCATCTGACCGGAAGCATCCACCTCTTTGGCCTGAACCACCCTGCCCCATCCTTTCTCGGCATGCTCAGGGTTCACCTTAAACTGAAGGTAACGCTCCCGGTAGGCTCCGGTTGGATCAAAGGATTCCAGAGCAAATCCAGGTGGATCAATGTGCAGATGGCAGCTCCGGCAACTATCACTGTCCCGATGCAAGTCCAACTTTTCGCGAATGGTTGTGGCTTCACGAATGTCGGGTTCGATCCCAGAGACATTGGGAGGAGGAGGCGGAACATGCTCCCCTAGGATATGCTCCAGCACCCAGACTCCTCTCATCACGGGAGAGGTATTTGTGCCGTTCGCAGTGACTTTGAGAACTCCTGCCTGCGTCAAAACGCCTCCCCGAACAGAGTCTTTCTCCAGTTGGACTGGTCGCATCTGGATCCCTTCCACACCATCGATCCCGTAATGATTCGCCAGCCTTTGATTGGCCATAATGAAGTCGGAATGAAGGAAATTGCTAATCGGTAAGTCGTCTTGGAGGATCTTTTTGAAAAAGGCCTCTCCCTCCGCCACCATGGCACTTTGGAGGAGTTCATCAAAAGAGGCATAGAGCTTTGAATCGGGGGTCGTGTCATTGATGTCCCGCAACTTCAGCCATTGGCCAGTGAAGTTTCGGACAAAGCGGTCAGCCTTGGCATCTTTCAGCATACGGTCGACTTGTTGAGCCAAGACGCCATCATCCATCAAATTCCCTTTTTCAGCCAACTCCAAGAGCTGTGAATCCGGCAGACTACTCCAGAAGAAATAGGAAAGCCGGGAGGCCAGTTCATGATTCGATAATTTCCCCTCCTCGTGGACATCTTCCCGCAGGTAGAGAAAATTCGTGGAACAAAGAATGGCCTGCATCCCAAGTACCAATGCTTCACGGAAGGAGCGGCCATCTTCGAGTTCGTTTGCGACCAACTGGGTGTATCGATCCAACTCTCCATCCACAAGAGGACGTCTGAATGCCGATTCTGCCAGCCTGCCCAAGACTTTCGAAGCATCCTCCAAGGTCCCGGAATCCATATCAATATCCCCGACAAGGTTGGTATGCGAGGCTGGAGGCCACTGAGGATGTAACGGGCCAGTTATCTCGACATCGCTAAAACCGACACCGGCGAAGCCATTGACATCCGGATCTTTTCCCCACTTCGGAAGCCCTTGAGGAAAGAACTGAATGCAATCCCCAGGATCCATCATGTATTCGATTTCAAAAAGTTTCGGTGTTTCCTCAGCTTCGTAATACCCAATGTGGGTGCTCTCTGTGTTGGCATTGTGACCTGACCGGACCAGTGAGAACACCACAGGCTTATCGGTATTCCGAGTCATCGCGGTGAACTTAAACCGGTACTTGCCACGCACTTTTACACGCTCCCGCCTTGTCGCGATCTTGCTGTAGCTGGTCTTCGAGGTAAGGTAGCCAAAAACATGCCCGTCATGGTAACCAAACCCTTTCCCCCAGTATCTTTTGGTCTCAGGGATGGCACTGGCGGTCACCACTTTGGTCTCCGGGCGTTCCCCTTCCACAATCGCCTCCTCCAGAGCCAACTTGGCCGCCTCAAGGTATTTCTCGATTTGGTCAGGCGACATGGCCAGGGCCGCACCATTGTTGTCAAAACCGCCAGCCTCCTGATCTTCTGGCAGGAGGTGCTTGAGCTCAATTTCGATCCCCAACAGATCCTGGATGGTCGTTTCATACTCTTCGCGATTCAGCCGGCGGTGAACAACTTCCCGTAACTCCTTATCGGCAGTTTCCAGAACCGGGTTTAACCCACCGAGAAAATCAGAGATCACGTTCTGCTCCAAAACCTTCTTCTCAGGAGGTGGCATCTCCCCCGCTTTCACCCGGTCATAAATCCTGGTCCAGCGTTCGACAAGAAACTCACCGGAGATTTGCTTCCGAGGAAATGCGTCCAGATTCAGCCCACCTTTTTGCACATCGTCATCATGGCAATCCATGCAATGGGTTTCGAGAAAGTCCCAGGTCTTTTCCTGTAGAGCCTTAGCCTGACTCTCACATGTCAGGAACACAGCAATGAGAGTGGGCATCACTGTTTTGCCGAATCCTTTCAAACGGAAGACGAACCCTCGAATCATGTTCATTTCCTGATCTTTCCATTCTCTGTGCATCTGACAATGATTGAATCGCAGGAAATATTGTCAAATTCTGCCCTCCGCTCTCTATTTTACCGCAACCAATGAACCTTTGCCCGAAACAGCTGTTTTTTCATTTTCTCCTCCTTGGCCTTTCCCTGCAGATACTTCCAGCCGAGGAAAAGGTCGTCGCTTTTCTAGAGAACTATTGCCTCGACTGCCACGATGACGAAGTCAGCAAAGGCAAACTGTCCCTTGAAGCCATTGTGAAATTCGAGGATGCAAGCCCGGACACCTGGGCCAAGACCCGGGAGCAACTCCAACTCCGCCACATGCCTCCCAAGGACAAGAAACAACCCAGCGACGTGGAAAAGAAGTTCCTCACCAACTGGATTGCTCAAAATCTTAGGACCCGAGGCCATCATGTGATCCACCACCTGGAGTTGCCCAACTACGGCAACTACGTGGACCATGAGACCTTGTTTTACATAAAACCACATCCTGCCCCAGCCACAAAAGTACGCATTTGGCGGAAAAGACCAGAAGCTTACGCCCACAAAGCGTCTTCCGGGATCCAACCCTTCTCCATGGTTCCCGGTCAGCAGATCAGCAACTTCAGCACCCTCTATTCGGTGGACGAATCGGCTACCGAAATCATTCTCAGAAATACCCGCAAGATTCTGGAGGGTAGCACACAAATTGAGCTAAAGGACGGAAAGCTGGAAGGCAAGGAAGCCACACGTCCACAGAAAACTTACTTCCCCATCCTTCATCCCGAAAAGCCTCCCACTGAAGAGGAATTTAAGAAGGTCATTTCCTGGCAGTTTTATCAATTTATCGGACGGCCTCCCACTGAGGAGGAACTGGCCAATGTGCGAGGGCTCTACGATAATGTGGCAGATCGCTTCAACAGACTGGAAGCTGCCAGGACAGCACTCGCAGTACCGATGTTGATGCCCGAATCCCTCTATCGGCTGGAACTCGGAACGGGAGAGCTGGATGAATGGGGACGCAGAAGGTTAAGCCGGGAGGAAATCATTCTGGCATTGAGCCACACGCTCAGTGATGGACGGACTCCGCAGGGCATCTATCGATATGGCAAAGATCCTCTCGAAACCAATGAGTCCGTTAGAAAACTGGTTCTGGAAATTCTGAATGAGAAAAAGCCCAACCAATGGGTCCTCAAGTTCTTCGATGAATATTTTGACTACCAGAAAGCCAGGGAGGTCTTTAAGGAAACTCCAGCCAACTTCACCTTTGCCGCCACCAATCTGGTTCGGGACACGCAGATGCTCATTCACCATGTTGTACAGGAAGACAAGGATGTCCTCAAAACCCTCCTCACCACCTCACAGACCTTCATCAACGACAGGAGCATTCCTCCACACCAGCAAAAGATCTACAACCTGCCCCAGGATTGGAAATATCGCTCGGATCTGGTGCAGCTCAATCCAGAGGAACGGGCAGGCATCCTGACTCAACCCGCCTGGCTCGTCGCCCACTCTGGCAATTTCGACAACGATCCTGTCCGTCGCGGCAAATGGATTCTCGACCGTCTCCTCGCGGGAACTGTCCCGGACCTTCCCATCAGCATTTGTGCCTCCGTACCGGAAGATGACAGCAAGACTCTCCGGGAACGCTTCAATGTGATCAAAAACGACAGCTACTGCTGGAAATGCCACTACCAAATGAACCCTCTGGGTATGCCCTTCGAGCAATTCGACCACTTTGGCCGCTATCGACTGAATGAACTTCACAAACCTGTAAATACGACTGGAACCGTCATTGATTTTGGCGACAAGGAAGTCGATGGACCTGTCAAGTCCCCCATCGAACTCATTCACCGCCTCGCCAAGGCCAAACGCACGCAGGAAGTCTTTGTCCGATACGCCTTCCGCTACTTCCTTGGGCGAAATGAAACGCCCAGAGACGCCAAAACGCTCCGAGAAGCCAATGAGGCATATGATGAATCCGGCGGAAGCTTCAAAGCCCTTGTCGCGTCTCTCCTGAGCTCTGACTCGTTTCTGTACCGGGCAATGGAGTTGTGAGGAAATTGATTTGATCGGTCTGATCAGACCAATCCGACCGATCTGTCCGATCAGAAAAACCTGATAAAATCCGGCAAAGTGGTGGCGGTGATGTCCGTGTCCAAGGAGAAACTATGAATGCCTGGATGCACCACGTAGAGGTGATCCAGTCGTAAGTCCTCCTGGGCACTTCGCATGGATTTGGAGGTGCTGGGCTTTTCGGTGTGCTTGAATTCAAATCCTAGTCTTTGCCCCTGATGAAACAGGAGGAGATCCAACTCTGCCCCGCCGTGAGTTGCCCAGAAATAGGCATGGTGATCTCCGGTCACGGCGAGAATTTGTTCGAGGCAATAACCTTCCCAGGAAGCTCCGATTTTGGGATGAAACTCCAAGGCGGTTGGATTCGGGATTCCCAACAAACAATGGGCAAGGCCGGAATCACGGATGTACACCTTGGGAGCTTTGACCTGGCGTTTCTTCAGGTTCTCCGTCCAGGGTGGTAACGCCCGAACCATGTGAGTTTCCGTGAAGATATCGAGATAGCGGCGGGCGGTAGGTTCGGAACAGCCAAGTGAACGGGCCAATTCTGAAAACTTTACAATTTGGCCATGACTATGAGCCACCATTGTCCAAAATCGCCGCAAGGTAATGGCAGGGATGGTGATTCCCAGTTGCGGCAGATCCCGTTCCAGAAAAGTGCGAACATAGTCTTCCTGCCAGTGCTGGGCGGCTTCATCCGAATTGGCAAAGCATGATCCGGGGAACCCTCCTCTCCACCAATGCACATCCATTGAATCGACTCCCAGTTCAGAGAGCGAAAACCCGGAAACATCCAGAATGGAGACCCGGCCAGCCAACGAGTTGCTCAGTTCTTCCAGCAAAGTGGGGGAGGCATCACCAATGATCAGGAATTGAGCTGGCGAGGTTTCCCGATCGGCCAAATTCCGCAAAAGGGGAAGGAGTTCGGGCATTTTTTGAATCTCATCCAGAATGATGAGGCCCTGCAGTCGGGACAGGGTCATCTCTGGATTCCTCAATCGGGCAAAATCAGAGGGAGATTCCAAATCAAAAAAGTGGACAGAGGATGGACTGACAGAAGCGTCAATGCCTTGAATTTCTCTGGCAATGGCCGTCTTTCCTGATTGCCTTGGCCCAAGCAAGGCAACGATGAAATTCGCCTGTAATTGAGTGCGAATTCTCTTGAGATAAGTCTCACGCAGGATCTTCATTATCCTTGAAAATCTAAATCCTCCCTTTAGTTTTTCAAGGATAATTGAGGCTACCAAAGACTCTTCACATGTTTGTATTCCAGGATTCTTGGGTCCTTGGTCAGGATGGTGGCATTTTCTTTTCTTGCCGTGGCAACGATGAGCTGGTCGGCCGGATCTTCGTGAAAGGGTTGGGGCAAGGTGGTCGAACGGTAGGTGAGGATTGGGGAGATGGGGACGAGACGAAATTTGGGCATTTCCATCGCTTGTCTCAACCAATCTTCAGGATTGCAGGAGATTCCCAGTCGATTCTTTTCGAGGAGCTTGCTGAATTCCCACGGTGAAATCGCGGACAAAAGGAGTTCCTCATAAGCCTTGGGGTTGGAGATAAGCCGAAGAACGGCAGCGGAGAGCTTGGCGGGATTCATGTGCCACCATATCCAGGTGTGGGTATCGAGTAGGTAATTCAAGAAGAAGCCTCCCAAATATTTTCTCCAGAGGGGGAAACAATGTCCTCTTCGAAGACAAAAGAACCCTCCAGGTTGCCAGGTTGGGCCATGAGGTTCTCCTCCTGATACGGTATGATTTGGGCCAACGGCCTGCCTCTTTTGGTAATGGTGATAGGCTCCTTATCTTGAGCGACTTGATCCAAGATCTTTAACGCTTGAGCCTTAAATTTACTGATGGCCATGGTTTGCATGATAGAGATTTCCT
>CAYSOI010000199.1:0-2858 GCA_964432425.1 uncultured Opitutales bacterium
AGGCGGGTGTCTTGTTCGGGCCATTCCTCAAGGAGTTTGGTGACCTTCATTTTGTAGACGCGGATGGTGCAGGTGCCGCCCCATTTCTGTTGTTGGAAACGGGTGAATTCTTTTTGTTCCATTTCACCTTCCAGACCGGCTTCTTCCCAGGCTTCATTGGCGGCGGCTTCGTGGGGGGAGTCTCCGGGTTCAATGACGCCTTTGGGGAGGGTCCAGTTACCTTTTCGGGTGGAGATGATCACAATCTGCAGGCCGTCTTTGGTTTCCAATAAAGGAAGGGCGGCAGCCTGATTGTAAAAATAGTCCGGGGGATGAGCCATTTTGCGAACAAATAAGGTTCGGGATTACAATTGGGAACAGAGTTTCGACTTCGTCTGAAAGGTTTGGGAATGACCGTGAGCCGGGATGGAAATGGTGTAGGAGTCGCCATCTGGAGCTACCGAGAGCTTGACGTAATGGCCCGCACAATTGTCCCGATGTGTCTTGTTCGCAATGTACTCAGCCTTGGTATTGTTCTCTTCGTCCTTTCGAAGGTTTTTGTGTACCTGATACATGGCCTGAATGGATTTGACAGAGGCCAGGGTGGCAAAGGTATTGGGCTGGCAACCTTTGGTGTGGCCGTTGTTCATCACGGAAACCGTAGGTTGCACACTTTTGATGAGCAGCGGATTGTTGCTCACATCCAGACCATGGTGATTCACCTGGTAAACGTCGACAACGCCTATGCGGTTGTAAGGAGTCACCAAGTTGGCTTCGACATTCCAAGTCAGGTCCCCGCAATCCAGAAAGCGAAACTCTCCAAGGGAAACCATGACACCGACACTGTTGGCATTGTCAGAGAGGTCTTCCGGTTTGTTTTCCACTGTCCCAGTCAGAGGGTTTTTCAGTTTCTTATGTTCCGCTTTCAGGGGCAGGAATTTTTGCTGAGCAACGACACAGAGAACCGAGACTTCTGCTGCATCTTTGACTTGCTTGAGATCCAGCGTGTCACCGGGTTGGATGATATTGCGTTTGTCTACTTTCATGTCCCGATAGGGCTTGCTGATGATGGGCCAGCGAAGGTCTTTCTTCTTCCATTTGTCCGGGCTTTCCCTGGTGAGTCCATTGTCATGCACCGTCCCGATGGGCATCAATTGGGTTAACGGTGCGGCACCGCCGAAGTGATCCAGATGGAAGTGAGTGGTAATCAGATGATCAATGCGTTTCAACCCCGCCGTTTCTGTCGCCACTTTGTGGATGCGACTAGCATCACGGTTACCGGGGTTTCCCGTGTCGATCAGAATGGATTCTCCGGCAGGAGTGACAATCAATGTGGCCGCACCCCCTTCCACATCTACCCAGTATACATCAAGAGTCCTGGCGGCATGAAGCCCGGTTGCCAGTGTGATACACAGGAGTAAGAACAGTTGCTTTCTCATACTTTGATAGTTGGGGATTAAAGCAGTTTCGGGAAGGTGGCTTTCAGGTCCAAAGTATCTCCGGTTTCTTTTTGCAGTTCCAGCAGTTTGGTAAAGAGTTCCTTTTGCAATTTCAGGTTTTTTCCACCTTTGGCCAAGTCAGTCATTTCATGAGGGTCCTTCTCAATATCATAAAGCCGGGCAAGAGGAACTTTGGGATAGAGAATGAGCTTCTTGCCATCGTGGGTGACGGATCTCTGCAAGGCGAGGTAGGCTCCATAGACAGAAGGGTAATCAGTGCAGCTTTGTTCTCCACGAAGTTGAGAGAGTAGGCTGTGAAACTGGATGTGGTCTGGAGTTTTTGCACCGGCCAGTTCCAAGGACGTCGGCATCACATCCTGAAGGTAGATGGCGTTGCTGTTTTCCTTGCCTTTCGGGATTCCTGGGCCCACTGCGATGAAGGGGACCCGAGTGCTGTGTTCGTAGAGGTTTTGCTTACCAAACAAGCCATGATGGCCGACACCGAGTCCGTGGTCTGCGGTGAAAAAGATGTAGGTATTGTCCGCTTTGCCAGATTTCTCCAGCTTTTCCAAAATCCGGCCAACCTGATCATCCAGATGCGTAATGATGGCGTAGTATTCCTGACGGTGTACTTTGACGGCATGTTCCGTTCTGGGCATGGGTCCGAGCTTTTCATCGCGGAGTCCATGCTGGCAACCAATCTTGTCCTTGTAAGGATACATGGGAAGGTAGTTCTCCGGGATTTTGATCCGGCTCAGCGGATACTTGTCGATGTACGACTTGGGAGCCTGCCGCGGATCATGTGGTGCATTGAAGGCGATGTACATGAAGAAGGGGTTGTCACTCTTCTGAGAGGCAGAAAGGTAATCAATCGCATCATCGGCCACGATTTCACTCCAGTGCCTACCACCTTTCCAGAAACCCTGAAACTTTGGATCGGTCGGGTCCCATGGATCTGGTTTGCCGGGGAGGGGACGATTGTATCCGGCTGGGGTCTGATTCGGCATTCCGGGGCGAACATTCCGGGCGGTCTTGAAGATTTGTTCTGCTTTGGCCCGGATGTGCCATTTTCCTGTAAAGTAGGTGTCGTATCCGGCTTTGCTCATTAATTGTGGCCAGAGAACTCCAGCATCCTGCTCGACCTTGATCTTCTTGTGCACTTCGTTGGCATGCCAGAGATAGCGTCCGGTAATGAGCATGTGACGACTGGCCACACAGACGGCCCCACTCCAGGAACCCATGTTGTAGGCCCGGCTGAAATTTGTGCCCTTCTTTACTAGTTTGTCGAGATTGGGGGTCTCAATATCGGTAAAGCCTAAGGCTCCGATGGTTTCAAAGCACTGATCATCCGCGAAGATAAACAGCACATTGGGTTTTTCCTTCGCGTTGAGACCAACGGCAAAGAGGCTGAGGAGAACGGTCAGAATCGTAAGTTTCATA
>CAYSOI010000199.1:2958-7630 GCA_964432425.1 uncultured Opitutales bacterium
CTGATCCGACCGATCCATAAAAAATTACAGAGCTTTCAGTTTTTTGCGGAGTTCCTTGGCTTGTTCACCTTCAATGACCTGCCAGCAGGCCAAGCCATTGCCAACCAAGTCATATTCATTGAATTCCCAGACCACTTTCTTGTCCTTGGTGATTTCAAAGATTTGCGGGTTGTCGGGGCCGGCGTGGCAATTCCCGACGATGTAATTGCCGTTTTCCCGTTCCTGAAGGCAAGTCATCCACTTGAGTTCGATATTTGTATCGGGCACTTTCTTGGTGACGTCCCAGACCACTTCCTTCTTCGGGTTCACTTCGACAACGCTGTTGCCGCTGCCGGAGGCGATGAGAGTGTTTCCATTCTTGAGTCGAATGGCGCCATAAACCCTGGTCTTGATCAGGTAATCCCAAACGATTTTGCCTTTCAGGTCATACTCCGTGACAACGCCGGGATTTTCGGAGCAAACCAGGAAGGTGCCTTTTTCGGTTTCACGAACCCAGCGGGTTGCCTGGGTGCCGCCTTCTTTCAAAGGAATGGAATGCACCAGTTTGCCGCAGGAGCTGACCTCGATAATCCGCCCAACGCCACTCTCCACGATGATGGTGTTGCCATTATCAAGCCGGGCAAAGGCATGGACATGCACTCTCTTGCCTTTGTTGCCATTGCTGTTGGCGGAGTCATATTCCCAGACGACTTTCTTCTCGAGGGTGATCTCCTTGAGGGTCGTCCAGGTATCATGGAAAAGGATATTGCCGTTGGGCAGCAGGTGAATGTCATGATGCCCGGCATGGCCGCGTTTTGGGCCGGCCGTCTTGTGCTGCCAGAGGACTTCGCCCTTGGCGTCACAAATGGCGATGAGGTTCTTTCCGTAGGAGGCTCCGACCAGAACCAATCGTTCTGCCTGGAGCCAAGTTGCGGTACAGAGGGTGAGTAAACAAGTCAGAAGAAGGGTGTGCTTCATCAGGAACCTTTTACACAGTACAGGGTGGAGGAGGAACGGATGAAGATATCACCACCAATCGGGGACAGGGTAGCCCGGAAGATTTCCCCTTGCTTGGCGGGAATGCTGTTGGTGGCCACTACCTTCATGGTTTTGCCGGGTTTGATCACGTAGGTCGTGCCCGATTCGCTTTGTACGTAGTAGAGTCCATTGGCCACCAGGGGAGAGCCGGAGAAGGCTCCATCCAGGCGATCCGCCCAAATCAGGTCACCGGTCTTGGCATCGTAGCAGCAGGTTGTGCCGCCCATGGCCGTGACAAAGCAGTACTCTCCAATGACGGCAGGTGAGGGGAGGTCGCGGCCACCCTTGCGTTTGGCATGCCAGGCCATGTGAGTTTTGGTCACATCTCCTGAACCACCCGCCTTCACGACGTAGATGTCGCCGGGCTTTCCATTGACGGTGTACACCAAGCCGTTTGCATAATAAGGGATGGGAGATCCACGGCCATTGAAGCTTTTGCAGAACCAAAGTTCTTCGCCGGATTTGGCAGAGTATCCTTTTACGCCAAACTCTCCATTGAGGACGATTTCTTTACGTTTGCCTGTATCAATGAGGATGGGAGTGCTCCAGCCTCCGCGGGGCTTGGTTTCCCGCTCGGTTTTCCAAATGGTTTTGCCTGTGTTTTTGTCGACGGCCAGGAGGTAGGATGGACCGGTGGAATCGCAATTTTGGATCACCGCATCATCGAGAAAAATGGGGGAACCTGCAATACCCCACGAACCTGGAAAATCCCCAAGATCGGTGCGGGACCAGAGTTTCTTGCCATCATCAGCGGCAAAACAATGTAAGCCCGCAGGTCCAAAAAAGGCGACCACTCTCTCGCCATCGGTTGCACAGGATGGCGTGGCATGAGAATTCATTTTGTGAACTTCTTCAGGATTCTGGCAGGGAATGTCCTTACGCCAAATGGTTTCCCCCTTGTCTTTATCAATGCAGAGGACAGACCGCACAGATCCATTGCCTGAAGCAGAGGTGAGGAAGAGTTTGTTTCCCCAATTTACAGGAGAAGATTGTCCTGTTCCGGGAAGCTGAATCTGCCATTTGACAGATTTGTCCGACCACTGGGTGGGGACTTTTCCATCCGCATTCCCAATTCCTGTCGGCCCTCGGAAGGTGTTCCAGTTATTGTTGGCAATAAGGGATGAGGCAATGAGGAGCAGGGGTAACAGGAGAAGAGGTTTCATGGTGCAGGTTCCTTGTTGGTGTTGGTTTCTTGGTTCTTTTGAGATTGGCGAAGATACTGGTAGAATTCGCTACCCGTAGTGAAAATCAGGTTATCTTTGTTGGAGATACTTTTCTTGTAAGCCTCCAGAGTCTGGAGAAAGGCATAGAATTCCCTCGCTTCGGGACTTTGGTTGTACGCTTCGGCGTAAATTTGAATGGCTTCGGCATCGGCTTGACCATGGATATCTTTTACTTGTTTGGAGGCTTCCGACTGGATGGTGTCGAGTTCACGTTGCATCCGTCCTTCAATAATGGCCGCTTCCCCCTGTCCTTCGGAACGGAATTTTTCCGCCATTTGTTTTCTTTCTGCAATCATCCGCTCAAAGATCTTGGTTTGTACCTGTGGGTGGTAGTTGATTCGTTTGAAGCGAAAATCCAGTAATTCGATGCCGAATTCCGCCAATTGAACTTTGGCAATTTCCAATATATTTCGGGAAATGCGTTCCCGACCAAACTCAAAGTTCTGGAGCACACTGGAACCGGTCCCTGCTCCTTCTTCAATTTGTTCTGGTTCGGCCTTTCCTTCTTCACTCTCCCGCATTTTGGATCTGACGATCTCAGCCAGGTTTTGTTCTGCAATGGCACTCTTAGCGGAACCTTCCAGAATGTCATTCAGGCGTGTCCTTGCACCAAATTCATCCTTCACTTTTTCAAAGAAAGTCTTGGCGTCAAGAATTCGCCAGCGGGCATAGGTGTCGATTTCGATAAAACGTTTATCCAGGGTTGTCACCTGTTTCCTGGCTCCATCCCACTCCAGGTATCGTTTATCAAAATGGTGAATCTTGTCGATGAAGGGGACTTTGAATTTTAATCCGGGCTCGGTTATGGGATCGCCAACAATCTTACCGAAGCGGGTGATGAAGACCTGTTGGGTGACATCCAGTACATAAATGCAGGAGGTGAGCACGAGAAGTCCTGCGATTAAAAGGATGATCCCGGCGGCGAAAGGTTTTTGGTTGTTCATGAGAAGGTGCTTGGTTCTTCGTTCTTGGTTCTTCGTTTGGCTGGTGTTCCGGGCTCTTTATTTCTTTTGTCCATCCAGATTGAGCAGGGGAAGGAGACCGGTCAGGTCTTCATCAATGATGGTCTTGCGGCCGGCTTTTCCGAGGATCTCCTCCATGGTTTCCAGGTACATACGTTTCCGGGTGACCTCTGGGGCCTTTTCGTACGCTTCAAAAATCGCTTTGAAAGCCAAGGCATCTCCCATGGCTTCATTGACTCGTTTTTGGCGATAACCCTCCGCCGACTCAATGGATCGACTGGCTTCACCGCTGGCACGGGGAATGACCTTGTTGTATTCGGCCCTGGCATTCTCGATTGAGGTGTCTTTTTCCTGTTCTGCCTCATTGACTTCGTTGAATGCCGGTTTGACCGTCTCTGGAGGATTGATGTCCTGTAGGATCACTTGGTCGACACGAATACCGAGTTCATACTCCGCACTGAGTTCCTGCAATTTATCCATGACCTGAGACTGAATGTGACTTCGGCCTGTGGTCAGCACTTCGTTGATCGTATGGTCGCCGATCACTTGTCGCATTACGGCCTCATTCATGTCCCGGAAAGTATCAATCGCTTCATTATTCCGGCCATCATGTACCCGGTAGTTGAAGAGATATTTCTCAGGATCCACAATGGTGAACTGGGTCACCCATTCGATATCGGCTACATTCAGGTCTCCGGTTAACATCAGGGATTCGACGCCGTAATCCGCGTTATTGAATAGGGCAAACTCATTCCGCGAACGAGGTTGCGGATTAGTCCGGAACCCAAACTCAGACTTGAGCTGGCGTAGTACGGGCACCTTGAATTCCCGTTCAATCCCGAAGGGCAGCTTGAACTGGAAGCCTTGTCCCACCGTCCGGTTGATTTCCCCAAATCGCAGGACCACCGCCTTTTCTTCAGGATCGACTGTGAACCAACTGGTCGTTCCGGCCATCACCAGGAGTATGATGATCAGGACACCACTGATCCCGGCCGGGATGTGTTTGAGTATTTCTTTGAGTTGTTGTGACGCGTCGTTCATAGGAGATTATCAGGCGGTAATTAGCAGTAAGGAATTAAAACTCTTCGTCGGGTGGATCAATGTTGGTCAAAACATTTCGTGTGCGAGGCTCTTCCAGCAGGTCACCTACATTGTCCGCCCATCGTGCGTAGTGATCCGTGGCTTTGTGATGATCGATGTCGGAGGGATCTTTGTACACTTCAATGAAGGTGAAGCGGGTCGGGTCATCTTTGTCCTGCAATACATCAAATCGGACACAGCCAGGCTCCTGACGTGTATTGCGGGCGTTGTCCAGCGTGAGAGTCTTGAAGGCTTCGATCTGGTCTGCCTTCACGTGAAGGAATACGTGGAGTATATGCATATAAGATGGGGCAGGTTGCCACCCTGAACTCACGGGTCAAGGGGGGATTTGGGCCTTGAGCAAATTTTTCTGATTAAGGTGACATTCCA
>CAYSOI010000200.1:0-7629 GCA_964432425.1 uncultured Opitutales bacterium
CTATGATACGCACCAATCAAAGTATTTTTGAGAAGTTATAGAAATCAGTTAACTAAGATTAGACCAAATTCGTTAGTGTCAAACATGAATAACACTATGGTCAGTCCCGAATGGCAATAAGATAAGGATGGCAACCGATGTCTACAGCCCGCATAAATCCAAGCATTACTAAGGAATTCAATCATCGAAAGGATAACTTAACTTAGTGCCATTCTGGTCAGTCCCCCTGACGTCATTCAACCATTCCTTACGAAAGATTTGAATTTCCCTGGATTGAAGTAGTAAAACGGGGAGTTGTAGCCTTGGTATGCATGATGCCACTACGGTTTTGTTTGAGTTTATTTTTGCCATGCCAGTCAGGAAATTTGTTCCTGCTTGGCAAGAGGGCTTCGTAGCCAAGCATGCGATTCCAGAAGCGGGAATGGTGAGCACAAATATTCCTGGCACAGTTCAAGCTTCTCAGCCAACTCAGGATGAGTTCATCAGGGAAGCCATACTCCCCTGCCCCTTTCCTTTTGATCACGGGCTCCAAACCTTCAAAGAAAGTCAGGAGATTTCCAACGGACATCCGCTCTGCTGCCATCCAACGCGGGACGTTTCGGTGTACTGCAAAATAATAATAGGGCTTCTCTATAACTGTGGATGCATGTCCTGAACATGAGCAGGGACCAAATTTTGAAAAGAGAATGCCTGGCCATCCCAGTTCTTTGATTGATCTTGGTCAATTGGGCTGAAGGTCCGATTAAGAAATAGCCTTGTCTGCTATGAAAAACTTGAAATTGAAGACTGAATGACAACACAAGGAGATGGGCAATAGAGATATCCAATTTTCTTGCCTGAAAATTACCTCAATTCAAGAAGAGCCAGCCCGGTAAAATACCTTGGAAGAAAAACGAGCACAAAGGGGTCGGTCCACTGTTCCTTAACTTTCAGATCTCTTCCCTAGTTTATCTTTGGTCCAAACGGGATGCCCTTTCCATCCTTCTGCTAACCCCATATCAGTGACCGGGATTTCAGGATACTCTTCAAAGAGGGCTTCCATGCGAACGTGCCAGTTGCTTGTTGGTGAAATCAAACGAAGCATGTAACGGCAAATCATCGGGCTGATGCCACTTTCCTTTTGATCACGGGCTCCAAACCTCTGAAGAAAGCTAGGAGATTTTACATTGACATCAGCACCAATCATTCAAACCACTTCTAAAGTTTTCACCCCAATTCACCAAACTTGTTTTGCAAACCTGCCTTGACCTCATCCCAACTCTTAACCAAATCCGGATTTGCTTCGTACTCAGCTCTACGTTGCTCAAGAATATCCAAGTGTTCCTGAGGGACTGGCAATGTATCTCTGATTGCCGAAATTTCTTCCCAAATCTCTTCTGCGAGTCGTTCCTTATCGTCTATACTCAAGGCTTGGACAGATGGCAATTTTTCCAGAATCATCACTTCAAACGAGAGATCATGCAGCGTTTTACAACGTTGAAAGCACCTAACGTGTTCTGGGTCACCTGAAACACACCAACAAAAGTCATCATCTTGATTTTAATCTAAAAGCTATATATCAAGACGAGAGGAGGTCGGTTATCTTGGACAGGTTACCGATGTCTTTGGGTCGTACCATATCCCCCTGTCATTCCTACTTGGTTCGATCGAAGATTTTCCCATAAACTGCTTCGTACCCTTGAACCATCGTCCCAATGGAGAAGTGTGATTCGACGCGACGACGGCAAGCGTTGCGCTCGATGTCTTGGATACGGTTGACCGCTGCTACTGCCCCGGCGGTATCCTGGACGAGAAATCCGGTAATTTGATCCTCTATCACCTCCCGGCAAGATCCTAAATCTGCTGCGACAACAGGCACGCCAGCGGCGTTGGCTTCGGCCAGGACAAGGCCGAACCGTTCTGGTATCGTGTTCAGATGGAGAAGGGCCCGGGCACGGGCGAAGAGCTTGTTCTTCCCTTCAATGCCTACAGGGCCGATGTAACTGACGGCCTGGTCATCGATGTGTGGTTCGACTTGCTCCCGGAAATAGTTTTCATCTTGAACAATTCCGGCGATGACCAGGGGGTGACCGCTCGCCCGGGCGACTTCGATAGCGAGATGAACACCCTTGTCAGGATGGATCCGGCCGAGGAAGATTAGGTCATCCCCGCCGATCTCCACAAATGGGTAGAGCGAATGCTCGATCCCGTTGTAGACTGTAGCCAGGTAATTCAGGCCATCGGCACGGTCGGAGTTGCTGATGGATACAAAATTGCCATCACGGTATTTCTCATAGACCGGCATAATCTTAGGGGAAGAGAAGCCGTGGACTGTAGTAAGGACAGGGGTCTTGACCAGCCGGCTGAAGCTCAGGGCCATGAAGTCGTAGTGGCTGTGGATCAGGTCGAAATCCCCGGCACTTTCGAAGACTTCGGAAAGATGGCGGTACTCGGCAACTTTCGGGTCGGCCTCGGGGTCTTCCTCGTAGCCCCGGTCCACGACCGAGCGAAGTTTAGCACTGGTGATGGAATCTCCAGTGGCAGACAGGGTGACATCCCAACCCCGTGCAACCAAGCCTTCGGCGATGTTGCCCGCGACCGTTTCCCAGGCACCATAATGGACAGGCGGTGTGCGCCAGGCAACCGGGGAGATGATCGCGATCCTTTCGGTGTGGTGTTCCATCATCTTCAGGATGCAGACCCGGCACCGGCTTGGAGGGCTTCCAGTAGATCGTCCAGGCAGATACTGGCGATTGAAGACGCACGGTCACTGACCGCGAAGGGGAGGATCAGTTCGTGGCCGTGGATGAGGGAACCACAACTGTAGACGACGTTGGGAACATAGCCTTCACGATCGATACCCTCTGGGCAGAGCAAGGGTTCCGGGAGTCGGCCGATGACTTTCGTTGGGTCGTCCAAATCAAGGAGGGCTGCACCGATGCAGTACTTGCGCAATGGACCGACTCCATGGGTGATGACGAGCCAACCCGCCTTTGTCTCGATGGGCGAACCACAGTTCCCGACCTTCACCGTTTCCCACATTGCGGATGGGCGGATGATCATCTGTGGATCGCTCCAATAGTGCAGGCTGTCGGAGAACATGATAAATGTGTTCTCGTTATCCTGCCTCGATAGCATGGCGAAGCGTCCACCGATGCGGCGCGGGAACAGTGCCATACCCTTGTTCTGGACTGCATCGCCATTGAGGGTAATGATTTTGAAATCGAGGAAATCTTTGGTGGTGATGAACTGAGGGAGAATGTCGCGCCCATTGTAGGCAGTGTACGTTGCGTGGTAGGTCACCGACCCGTCATCGTCGACGAAGCGTACAAAGCGGGCGTCCTCGATGCCGTTGGTCTCGTTGGGGGAGACGGGGAAAATGATACGCTCGCTGATGGCGAGCTTCCTGGAGAAGCGCAGCTCGTAGTTCGAGTCGGCAAGCCACTGGATGCATTCTAGCGTGCGCTGGACATCGCTTGTGAGCGGACGCGTTTCATGCCGGACGGTACCGACGCTCTGGTTGAGTTCACTGCGGTTGAAGTGATCGCCAAGGGAGGAAAGGACGGCTTCGGCGAGATGGTTGTCGAAACCCATCTCGTGCAGTTTGATGTGGAAACTCTCCTTCTCGTAGCTGGGATCGGGGATGATCTCGGGGGCGGAGACGTAGCGTGAGACTTCGTCAAGGAGGATCCCGCCATCTGAAGTGATCGTGCCTGCGCGGAACTCGATGGATGAGATATGCCCTTCGCCGGTCGCCCGTAGGCTCATGATGAACCGGAGCCCGCCTTTGGGCGCACCAGTTTGATCGGGATGGGCGACAATAGAGGGATTGAAAATCGCAGCGGATTCGAGGGCGTATTCACCTGAAAAGAGCGCACCGATGAGCAACTTGCAATCGTCGGAAACCGGTCGATGGGTGAAAAGGTAGTGGCTCACCCTTTCGAAATTTGCCATCAACGCCCGCTTGATATTGAAGTGGCGGGAGTCGAACTCTTCCAGGACCTTCGCAAGCTCGATGGAGGCTTCCTCCGGAGACAATGCCAGGGCGCGACCGATGATCGTGGTGATATAATGGCTGTCACCCGGAATGAAGGGACGGATGATTACGCGTGCGCTGTCAGGATCTAGCGAGGTATCGTGGCGATGGATGCGGATTGGGGTCATAGAAATTCGGTCTCCACAGGTATTGAGGCAGGGAGGGAGCCGAGGGGCTGTTGGGCAGCCTCCATCTCGGCGAGGGAAATATGATAGGCAAGGGTAGATTCCGCACCTTGGTTCTGATTGACACCGTCGGGATGGAGGCCATCGAAACAGCCACCAGTGGTGAAGTCATAGAGCGGTTCGCCGATGTCATTGCGGCCGAGGAACCACTCGAAGGATCGTGTTGCCTCCTCCTGCCAAAATACCTCGCCGGTCGCCCGGAATGCTTCCCTGCAGGCTGCCACCATGGCCTGAGCCTCGACCGGTTGCTGGTCAAAATCCGCCCGGTTGCCTCCGCGGACATAGAATCCTTCGCTGCCGATCGGCCGGAAATTTCCCGCTTGCGTAGTTTGGATCGAAACTAGCCACGTCAGCGACTGCAGCCCGACCTCGAGTGCCCGTGGGTGGGGCATCCGTTGGCCACTGAGTATGAGGGCCTGGCTCAACCGGGCATTCTCGTAGGTAAGGCTCCCTTCGAACCAGGGCCAGTCCGAAGCGGTATATTCATCCCAAATGTTAAGAATCTTCCCCGTGAGATCCGAGCGCAATGATTCTAGCTCAGAGGTTAGGGGGGAGCCTCCGAGGTACTCATGGATCCCAATGAGCCCGAATGCCCAAGCACGCGGGGAGGTAAAGTTGCCGAGTGCAGGCACACTGGCCTCGAACAGTTTCTTCGAGAGATTCTGGTGGCCGGCATTTCGTGATCTGCCTGCACCGATGCCCGTGCTCCAAACTGCCCGGCCATGACTGTCTTCGCTACCCACGTCCTCCAGCCACTGCCTGCCGTGGCTCATGAAGTTGCGGAACCTTCCGCTCCCGTAGTCCAACGCCGCAGCCAGAAAGGCCAGGTAGGCAGTCGCGAGCCGGTTCACGCTAACGGAGGGGGGCTTATCACCGAGTTCATCCAGGAGGATACAGAGGATATACGCGCGGGCGTTGTCGTCCGTACAATAGCCCTCGTGGAAGTTGGGGATGTTGAACGTCGCATGCTGGAAAATACCCGTGGCATCACTCATCCGTACCAAGTGGTCGAGACGCCTGGGCGGCAGGGCATTCGGCCGGCTCGCGAGGGTTTGGTCTGCGAAGGCTGTACGGTGCGTCGCTTCCCGGTCGGCGCGTACGGACTCGAATAACTCCAAATACCTCCGGGCCACTCTCGGCCAGGCCATCTCCCTGCCCAACGAGTAGGCCTCGCGCTGGATCTTCTCCATGCGGGGGGCATCCTCAAAGAGGCCGCAAACAGCCTCCCCTATCGCTGCGCTATCGCGGAAGGGAACCAGGACGCCGTGCCCCTCTGCGAGCAACTCCTGGGCATGCCAGTACGGGGTTGAAACGACCGCCTTCCCTGCCCCGAATACGTAGGCAAGCGTGCCCGATGTGATCTGAGCCTCGTTGAGATAAGGGGTCACGTAGATATCCGTTGCGCCGATGAACTCCCTCAAGTCCTCCGAGGATACAAACTGGTTGTGAAAGATCAGGTGCTGCTCCACTCCGAGATCCCGGGCCAACCGCTTGAGGCCAAGTCGGTAGCGCTCGCCTTCATTGGCGAGCAGCTTGGGGTGTGTCGCCCCCAGTATTAGGTAGACAACATTGGGATGCTTCCGGGCGATTTCCGGGAGTGCCTCAATGACATTTGCAATCCCCTTTCCCGGCCCAATCAAACCGAAGGTGAGCATTACCTTGCGACCCTCGACACCGAATTGGCTCTTGAACGAACTCGACCCGACAAACTCCAGATCGCGGATGCCGTGGGGGATGATTTCCAGCTTCGATTCAGCTATGCCGTAGGTATCGCGCAGGATTTCCGCCCCTTTTTTCGCCATCACCACAATACGGTCGCTCCGCAGGATGAGTTCGTCCATGACCATGCGTTGGGCAGGATCCGGCTTCTCCAAGATCGTGTGCAAGGTTGTCACGACTGGCATACGGACCTCTTTCAGGAGTGCCAGGAGGTGGCTGCCAGCAGGGCCTCCGAAGATCCCGAATTCATGTTGGACGCACAGAAGTGCAGCGTTGTTGAAATTGAGGAAATCGGCCGCACGGCGATAGCAGTCCAGCTCCATCTCCTGGAGTTCAAACCTTACTTGGGAGGGATACTGATACCCCTCGGGACAATCGTTCACAGCCCCCACGTAAAAATCGGATACTGGGCAGAGGTCTGCCACCGCTTCGCAGAGATCACGGGTGAAGGTGGCGATGCCACAGAGGCGTGGGGGGTAGTTACCCAGGAATGCAATACGGCGAGACTTGGCCTTGGAGTCAGTCCAATTTTCCATGTTTTGGGATCTGGTTGAGAGAAAGGAGAGTCAGTTGACAACTTTCTCAAGGTGATAATCCATCATCATTTCAACCAGGTTGATTCGCTCGCTAACCGCATCTTCCACAGATTTGGCAAAGGCGACAAGGCCCTCCTGTCTTTCGACCTTGGCGAGATACTCATCACTGTCTTTTCTAAGAGTAGGTTGATTTTCAAAAGGGTTTTGAATTTGTGGACCAGTATTCTTTGGAGAAAGACCGGAAAGACAATTAGATAGTGAAGGACTTGGCAGTCTTTCTGGATTTCCGATGGCCAACGACAATTAAAACTTACCACAATCTTCAATTATAATCCCCCCGTCGACTTAGGGGGAGTAGTGGCTAACAGCACAGCAGTGAAAGCTACACCTGGGGTCAGTCAACAAATCCTGACACAAGAATTAATGAAAATTCCTTGGAATTGAGGGCGTAGAATGAGGAATTGCAGCCTGGATAAGGATGACGCCACTAAAGGTTTTTTGAGTTTATTTTTGCCATACCAGGCGGGGATTTGATTTACAGCCATGCACAACTTCTTTCTTTTGAGAGAACTGGACACAAAAAAAACGCCGGAATTAAGCATCAGGTTTCGCAAGAAACCGAGAGGCTTGGCGGGCATGCTGAGGTAAACCTCATCAAATTCCCCAGGACATCAAGGTGATTTACTTGAGCATAACTTTCGGTGTAAGGGCACTGTAGTTAAAAATAGGACGGCCTGAAAGACCGTCCTACAAAGCTGCGAATCGTCGTAGAGGGAGCATTCCAGTCCGTTTAATATCTAAAAGGTAGCTTACGGGACAATATTGATGCGGCAGACTATTTGCAGAGGATTCTGTCGAAGAAGATACGGCTCATAGGGCTTCAACGATCATAAAGTTCGTATCGATCAAACTTCTGCCCACCGCCGGAGACGCCTTCTTCAAAAATGTCCCATGCAGCCTGTTGTGCCTTTTGGTATTCACTCTTGTTTGCCTGTCTAAGACGTTCCCGTAAAAGCTCTTCTACAATGACTGACAATGGCTTCCCTTCATCAATCGCAAAGTGTTTCGCTCTTTTTCCCAATTCATCCGATATGCGTATGGTTACATTCATGGCGTCTTATGAAGTGTACCGGTTTTTATGGAGACTTGATTCTCTTATTTTCATCTTTCTATC
>CAYSOI010000201.1:0-2578 GCA_964432425.1 uncultured Opitutales bacterium
AAAATTTCCAAAAATGGATTCAGGCAGCTCAAAACCATGCCATCCTTTTGATTTCAGATGATCCTGATTTTATTGACCAAGGAGGAACTACTTCACTCACGCCGAATCCAGATGTCCCCAATCGCTACATCTACAACATCCATATCAAGCGGTTGAGAGCAGCACAAATACACTTCACCACTGAATTCCTGAGAATTCGCTCGGCTGTACGAACAATCTCAAAATAGATCAATATGAGAAACTCCCATCTGCTTCCCCTCTATTTGACTCTTCTGAATCTATGGAGCTCTCCCCCACTGGCTCTGTTGGCTCAAGAAGCTCCATCTCCTGAAATACCCAACCCCGGCTTGGTGAGTGAATATTTTGAAATGAGCCCGGAGGAGTTGCTTAATGTCTCCACAACCCTCACCACTGGAGATGCTCAGGACTGGATGGAAACTCCTGCAGCTGCGTACGTAATCACCAAGGAAGACATGAACCTGTCCGGCCACAACCATATCGCAGAACATCTGCGCCAGGTGCCGGGTTTGCATGTCTCCCAAAACTCGACAAACTCCTGGGCCATCTCGACTCGGTCCTTCGAACATGTCTTTGCCGATATGCAACTGGTACTTCAGGATGGGCGAGAAATCTTCAGCCCTTCCTTTGGTGGTGTGTTTTGGGACTTGGCTGACCTTCCTGTGGAAATCCTGGATTCCATTGAAGTGATCCGCGGTCCTGGAGCCACACTTTGGGGTTCCAATGCGGTGAATGGCATCATCAACATCCAAACGCTGGATGCCATCCAGGCACAGGAAAACGTGATTTCCGTGGGTGCAGGCAACAGAGACTACGCTCACTTTAGTTTTCGCCAAGGTGGAGAAATCTTTGGAGGTCATTATTACACATGGGGCAAAGTCGCCTCACACAGAACGGTGCATGACCCAAATCCGAATCCTCAAATTGACACCTACCCCGAGTATGAAATGCAAAAGTTTGGTTTACGGACGGACCTGCCAGGCTTTGGGGAAGAGGGATGGACCCTGAGAGCAGAATATTTTAATAATGAGGCCACACGTCGCTTTGGCGGCCCCTACCACATCACCCTGGACCCCAATACCTTCCAGCCCAACTCTCTCACGCTGTTGCAAGACTTTCTGGGACCGGACGAATCTCATGGAGGCAATGTACATGGCGAGTGGGGAGGCACCTTTGGGGACAACTTTTCCTGGGAATTGATCTCCTACTACGCCCATAATCACCACAATTGGAAAGGAACAGGGCTCAATTTTTTAATCGATACTTATGAGGTTGATTTGAAAGTGGGAAAAACCATTGGAAGGCATGACTTGCTGGGGGGCATCCGGTACCGCAACCATGATTTTAATCTGAAACAGCTCTACATTCCCTCGATACCTCCGGTTCCAGATGGTTTCATCGTCCCACTTTTTGATTTTCCTCAGCCAAACATCTCAGAAGATTTAACCAGCCTTTTTCTACAAGACACCATTCGCCTGCGGGATAACCTTCATTTGCTGGTTGGGACAAAGTATGAAGACAATGTAACCGGAGAGCAATGGAACCCTTCTGCACGTCTGTGGTGGAACAAAAATGAAAGAAGCACCTGCTGGTTTGCCTACTCCAATGCCAGCCAATTGCCCGGCATGGTCTACAGATGGGGTACGGTGGCTACCGCTTACACTCAACTCCCGGACAATTCCTATCTCGTGGATGGAATCGATGCAGTACCCAGCCTCAAACCTGCAGAACTGGAACAATGGGAAATCGGAAACCGGTATATATTCTCAGAAAACCTCAGCCTCGACATCGCTGCTTTCTACGGCCAATACGATAAACTGACAGCCTTTGGTAGCCAGCTTGTACTGCAAACTGAATTTAATACGGACACAGCGGAAACCTATGGTGGGGAATTGGCTCTGAACTGGCATCCCTTCAACACTGTACAAATACGCTCTTCCGTCAGCTATTCCGACCTGGATATCGAGGGGATCGCTGCGGGCACCACAGAATATTCGCAGGCAAACTGGAGGGGAAATCTCAGTGCCGTCTATACGCCCAATAAAAACCATTCCTATCACCTTCATCTCTATGCCACCGAAAGAGCCTTTGTAGAAGTTCCAGGATACATCCGTACCGACATCGGTACCACCTGGACACCCAACCAGGACTGGGAAATAAGCCTCCAGATTCAAAACCTCTTTGACCCATCTCATCCGGAAAACTTCAGCTCATTCTTTGGCCCCCTGCCGCATGAAGTCTCCAGAACTGCCTACCTGCAAATTCGCCGATGGTTTTGAAGACTCCATCAATGTGAGGCCTGATTTCAAGTTGACCGGAAATTTCACGAACATAGGGATAACCCCACTCTTAAGCCTCCTAAGTTGATCACTTTAAATACATGGATACGCCTTCTCCTGATGGGCGTAGGTTCAGTTCTCCTTGTCGTGGAGATACCTTCCAAACTTTGTGCTCAAAACGAAAAGTCCATCATCAAAGCCGCTTACATACGTAATGCGCTGAACTTTGCTCACTGGCCGAAAAAGACCTTTCCTTCCCAAGGTTCCTCATTTCAGCTTGG
>CAYSOI010000201.1:2678-7571 GCA_964432425.1 uncultured Opitutales bacterium
GACCCTGAATTTATTGACCAAGGGGGGACATTCTCCCTCTCCCCCAAAGACAATACTCCCAATCGATACATGTACGTCATTCATGTGAAAAAACTCAGAGCCAGAAAGATCCGTTTCAACTCTGAGTTTCTCCGGCTACGATCCGCCGTAAAAATCATATCCAAGTAATCTCTCCTCCATTACTAATGAAACACTGTTATCTGCTACTTATTTGCTCTTGTTTCACATTTTCTACCCTGCATACAGCCTTAACAGGTCAGGAAGCAGAGGATGAAGATTCCCCGGATACCGGACTCATCAACAAATATTTTGAGATGAGCCCGGACGAACTGCTCAATCTACCCACCCGATTGACAACTGGAGATGAGCAAGGATGGCTGCAAACCCCTGCCGCCGCATACGTAATCACGCAGGAAGACATGCTGCAATCCGGCCATCACCATATTGCCGAGCAGCTTCGGATGGTACCAGGAATGATGGTCTCGCAAACTTCGGGCAACACCTGGTCCATCTCCACACGGTCCTTTCAGAATGCCTTCGCTGACAAGCAATTGGTCCTCCAGGATGGACGGGAAATCTATACACCCTCCTTTGGCGGCGTATTCTGGAATCTGGCCGACCTGCCGGTGGAAATCCTCAATTCCATTGAAGTGATCCGTGGACCAGGAGCGACCTTATGGGGCACCAACGCCGTCAACGGCATCATCAACATCCAAACATTAGAGGCTGTGGAAGCGCAGGAAAACCTCGTCTCCATTGGAGCCGGTAATGAAGATGCGGCACACTTCAGCTTTCGTCAGGGCGGAGAGATTTTCGGTGGCCACTACTACACCTGGGGCAAGTTCGCCAGTTACAAAACCCTGCAGGACCTTAATGACCGGTCTTACCCCGAATCAGAACTTCATAAAGTAGGATTTCGAGCGGACCTTCCAGGATTTGGAGAAAACGGATGGACGCTTCGGGCTGAGTATTACAACCATGAGTCCCTTCGCCGGTTCGGAGGATCTATCGCCACCTCCGATACTGCCGCACCGATCTTTCTCCCGGATTTTCTGGGAGCCTCCAAAGACCATGGAGCCAATGTTCATGGAGCATGGAGTGGGACATTCAAGGAAGAGTTTGAGTGGAAGCTCAATTCCTATTTTGTCCACAATGACCATGCCTGGGAATCCAATGATCTGGATTTTTCCATAGATACCTTCGAAGTAGATTTTCAAGTGGGGAAACAGATTTCAAATCATGATCTTCTAGCAGGTTTTCGATACCGGCATCATGAGTTCAACTATAGGCAAGGCCCCGTATCGGCAGACTATACTGCCGTCCTCGGAGCTGCCGCGGCTCCCCTCTTCTATTTCCCGGTGATGGACCAAGCTGAACACCTCTACAGCTCCTTTATTCAGGATACCATTGATCTAAGAGAGGACCTTCATCTGCTGGTGGGGACAAAATTCGAAAAGAATGAAACCGGTGAACACTGGATTCCCTCGGCCCGGGTCTGGTGGGAAAAGGATGAGAGAACCACCTTCTGGCTAGCCTTTTCCCATGCGATGCAATTGCCCGCCTATGTGCAACGAAACGGAAATGTCACCGTGGGTTATCACGAAGTGGCTCCGGGAAGCTACTTCCCTCTCACCATTGAGGCTGCCCCACAAAGAGACCCTGCCGAACTACAACAATGGGATTTGGGCATAAGGCATCTATTCTCCGATGATCTCAGTTTTGATTTTACCGCCTTCTATGGAGAATATGAAGACCTCACCCTGTTCGGCCCCCACCTGATCGGGCAAAACTTTGATATGACCGATGAAGCCGAAACCTATGGGGCAGAAATCGCCGCCAATTGGCATCCGACCGAACATCTGCAGATTCGCTCCTCCATCAGTTATTCCGATACAGATATCATTGGACTGGCCGCCGGTACTCAAGAATACTCTCAAGCCAATTGGCGAGGGAATCTGGGAGCCATTTTTGCCCCGAATACACAATGGTCTTACCAACTCAACCTCTATGCAACAGAGAGAGCCTTTGCACAAGTCCCAGGTTATATTCGGACAGACATTGGAACCACTTGGACACCCAACGAAGACTGGGAAGTCAGTGCCCACATTCAAAATCTCTTCGACCCTGCCCACATGGAAGATTACAGCTCCTTTTTCGGATTTCAGGGCTGGGAAGTTCCCCGCACAGCCTACCTGCAAATCCGCAGGTGGTTCTGATTCTTTTCATGTCGACCCTTTATAACGTTACATAGACTGCTCCTTGCTTGGTTGTGCCTTTGGCCAGCAATCAGTGGTATGGGTCAGGCACAAAAGATCGAAGAACAAAAAGAGCACAATGTCATCAAAGCAGCCTATCTGCGAAACGCATTGAGTTATGCCCATTGGCCCAAGGGAACATTTCCAGATGACAACGCAAACCTGGAAATCGTCGTTGCTGGCAAAGAAAAGGAATTGGCCCTTACCCTGCAAACGGCATTCCAGAACCTCAACTATAGGATCAAAGAACGTAAGGTAAAAGTCCACCATAGGACAAATCCTTTACAACTCAGAGAACTGCTAAAGGCCCCGGACAACGTCGTACATGTTCTCTTCATTCACTTTGGAGAGAAAGATCGATTTGAGGAATGGATTCAAACCGTGGGGGACCGACCCATCCTGATCATTTCAGATCATCCGCATTTTCTGGATTTTGGCGGAATGGTATCTCTATCCCTAAACCCAAAGGTGAAGAAAAGATTTCTTTATCACATTCATCTCCCCCGTCTCAAAGCCAGAGGCATACGATTTGAAAATCAATTTCTGCGCATGAAATCCGTGGCAAACCTAATTTCTAAATAAGCTATTCATTGAAAATCGTGATGCACTCCTATTCACAGCCTCCTATTCTTCTACTGTGTAGTCTTATAATGTTCTGTATATCTATTCTGGGAGCAGAAGAAGAAAAGACTACAGAACAATCAGAACTCGAACTGATCGAACAATATTTCAACATGAGCCCGGAGGAACTGTACAATCTCTCCACTACCCTAACCATCGGAACAGAATACAGCTGGCTACAAACTCCATCCGCAACCTTCCTGCTGACTCAGGAAGAACTCTGGCAATCCGGACATAAACATATTGCCGAACAACTAAGAATGTTTACGGGAATGCTGGTCTCCCGCACTTCCAGTAATATTTGGGCAGTCTCCACTCGTTCCTTCCAACGCTTTATTGGCAATAAACAACTCGTTCTCCAGGATGGCAGGGAAATCTACACACCCATGTTTGGCGGAGTCTTCTGGGAAACTGCAGATCTTCCCGTCGAAATCCTCGATTCGATAGAAGTCATACGTGGCCCAGGCTCCAGCCAGTGGGGCTCCAATGCCATGAATGGAATCATCAACATCAAGACCCTCCACGCTCTCGAAGCCCAGGAAAACCTGGTCACAGTAGGTGGAGGAAATAAAGATTTTGGGCTTCTGAGTTTCCGGCAGGGAGGAGAAGCCTTGGGTGGTCATTACTACACATGGGGTAAATGGTACAATAGCCATGAGTTGCAGGATCTGAATGATCATTCCAAACCTGAATTCGAACTTCAGAAAATCGGTGTCCGGGCCGACCTTCCTGGATTTGGCGAAAAGGGATGGACTCTGCAGGCGGAGTATTTTGATTTTGACTCAACCAACCGCTTCCTGGGCCCAGCACTGGTCTCGCCCACAAATGCGCCAACTCTTCTCCCGGATTATCTTGGCAAATCTACAGCACAAGGAGCCATGGTTCAGGGAAAATGGAGCGGTACATTCGCAGAAAACTTCGATTGGAATCTCAACTCCTACTTCAACCATGATCACCGAATCTGGGATGCCAATTCATTGGACTTCAATATCGATACATTCGAAGCAGACTTTCAAGTCGGCACCAATATCGGCCAGCATTCCATCCTGGCAGGATATCGATATCGACACCACAGGTACAAGCTACAGGAGATTCCAGTGTCATCCACCTACACTTCTATTCTTGGGACCTCCGCCTTGCCGCTCTTTAATTTCAGTGCGAATCATGCACGTGAACACATCCATAGCTTATTCCTCCAGGATACCCTCGATATAACAGAAAACCTTCATCTTCTTCTGGGCACGAAATATGAAGAGAACGAAGTGGGCAAACACTGGATGCCGACAGCCCGGCTCTGGTGGACGCCTGACCCAAAGTCCACCTACTGGCTCTCCTATTCCCAAGCCCTTCAACTCCCCGGCTTTTTCTTCCGGGAAGCAGACATGACCACCACCTACATGGAAACCACTCCTGGTACCTACACCCCCATCTCCAACTTTAAGAACCCCGCTCTCGAACCAACAGAACTTCAGCAATTTGAAATCGGCTATCGTAAAATCTTTAGCGATAATGTGAGCCTCGATTTCACCTCCTTTTACGGAGAATATGACAAGTTGATTTTAACAGGGGAACACCTTGCCGGAAAAATGTTTAACAATGAGGACTCTGCCGACTCCTATGGGGGAGAAATCACTCTCAACTGGCACCCAAACACAAGCCTCCAGGTCCGATCCTCACTCAGCTACTCAGAAACCAATCTGATCGGCCCCGGAGCAAACACGAGCATCTTCAGTTCCTCAAAATGGCGAGGCAATATCATTGCCAATTACAGACCCAACCAAAAGTTCACCTACCACCTTGGCATTTATGGGGTTGACCGGGCTCAGCCAACCGTTCCAGGCTATATCCGCACCGATATTGGCACTACCTACACACCTAATCCCGATTGGGAATTCAGAATCCAGATACAAAACCTCTTTGATCCCTCCCATCCCGAAGACCACAATCAATTTATCGGGTTACTTCACCATGAGGTCCCCCGCACTGCCTATCTTCAAATCCGCAGATGGTTCTAAAG
>CAYSOI010000202.1:0-7558 GCA_964432425.1 uncultured Opitutales bacterium
TCGGTGATGGTGAGAATGGGGCGGTTGTCATCGAGCATCCAACCTTTGCCCCGGCGTTCAGGTTGGGAGGGATCAAAATCGCGATCAATCGGACAGCCCAGATCAATCCACCGTACCAAGGTGCGGCGATCTTCGTCGGAAAGTGGGGCCACTTTGATGAGTTGACCGTTTGGTCCTTTCCATTTGCCTTCAACGGCGGCTTGGGGAGGCATCTTCTTGCCTACGTAATCGATATCCCATTTGGCCCGGTATTTCTTTTCGTCGACGGGTTGCCCTTTCCAGAGGAGTTTCCTTGAACCAGGTTTGGATTCGGAGGGATGATCGTCGTTAGAGAATCCATCCAGCCGTTTCCCAAAAACTTTCCAAACCAGAAGACTGCGGCGGGCTTGCAGTTTGCGGATGTAGCGGGACGCATTGGGATAGCCCCAGGAATCGTAGCCGAAAGGTTTATGACTGTATTCTGCCCGTTCATCCAGGGCTAGCCGGTAGTAGCTTCCTGGGAACTTTCCTTCGTGCCGGTATTGGATGGATTCTTCATCCGCGTCGAGAACTAGGTTGCCAGCCGGTTTCTTCCAATCCTTGGTGTGGCAGGCGACACAACTGCGATCAAGGATGGGGCGGATGTCGCGATGGTATTCTACAGACTCCACACCACTTTTCAGAGTGCGAAGCCCTGTGCTTTGGTCTGTATCCCATTGTTGGTTGGAGGTGTCCCGCTTCTTGTCTGTGAGGAGTGGTGTAGAGTTGATCAGGTCCCAGGTTTTGTAGTTGGGGCTGGCCGCCAGTGTGAGGTTGTAATCGGTTGGTTTCTGACTGTGAGCATGGCAACCTCCGCAATCATTCCGAACTTCACCAGGGCGCAGTTGGTGCCAGGTTTGGGAATTGTTGAGTACCAAGCCGTTACGGTCGATGGTTTGGAAGGTGAAGGCTGTGTCCGCTGGAATTTTAGCAAGAAAACTGGTGTCTGGGTTTCCATCCGGATCATCGGTCTGGTTGCCATTACAATCAAATTTTCGAAGAGGGATTTCGCCGAGAATGCGAAGTCGTTCTTCGGCATGACTGTAGAACTTACGACCGGAGTCCGCACCACGGTCTCTGTGAGTGGTGGGCTCCATGGCCAGGATGCGGACGGCGTGGATTTCACGATTGGAGTACAATCCCGCATCGGCGCCCTGATTGTGCCAGTTGATGGGCATTCCATTTCCGTGGCTGGTGAAGGCGTCGAGCCCTTTCCAGGGATCGTTGCCTCCAGGGTATTCTGCGGTTACTGAACCTTCTTTCACGACTCCATCCGGGTAGGTTTCCCGTTTGTAAAAACTAGAGGTGCCGACCAAGCCGAAGGGAGTGCCTTCGGGGAGTTCCTTGTGTTGAGAGCCATCATTGGAAAGCGGTGCCAGGTTTTTCGGTTCGGCCATACCATAGATGGCTTGATAAGGGACTACCGCCCTGGGCCAGCTTTCATTGTAGCGGGGATCATTTTTGATCAGTCGGATGTCGGAAGGTTTGTTTACAATATCACCATTCTTGATGAGGTAGATGCCGCCATCGAGTTGAGGTGGATAGTGGTATTGGTGGTTTACCGGGCCTGGTGAATAGATGGTGAGCATGTGATTGTCGGGAGCCCCAGAGGGGTGGGTGAACTTGCCGACTCTGGGTGAGTTTTTGTCTTCCAAGACCGATGGATCTGCCTGTCCTTCTCCATTCAATGCAAATGGGGTCATGGAAACCGATCCAGTGGGCATGAATCCCATGCGGTAGTAACGACCTTTGCCATTGTAGTGGCGACCAAATCGCCAGGGTGGATTGCGAGGGCTTTTTCGCCAACCAGGTCCAAAAGGTGGTTGATCCTCAGGTGGTTTTTCGGGGAGTTTGATGTAGGCTCCGAAACCGCTGTTGTTTTGGTTGTAGTATTCTTCAATGACGATGGAGCCGTCGGAGAGTTGGGTTTGAAAATGGAAGCCATTGGAGGCTCCACCTGGGTCGAAAGCACTAATCATAGGATTCCAGTTGGTGCCGTCGGGGTTAATGGTCCAGATTCCCCAGGAGATACGGCTACGGATTCCCTGGGATTCCAGAGTGCTAAACATGATCCTGCCATCCCGCAGGGTTACCGGGTGCAGGGCTCCAGCTATGTTGAGGTGCCCGATCTTATGGAGATTTTTCCCCAGACCTTCATCAGAGTCGTCCATGACCCAGAGTTGGAGGGCAATGGCGGGATATCCTTGGGAGGGTTCAAATCCGTCACGATTGCTGGTAAAAACAATCCGGCCTCCCGGCAAAGGATAAGCCCCCATGTTGTAGACTCCGTACTCGTAGTAGGTTTTGTCCCGTTCGCCTTTTCGGTAGTCTTTGGACCAGTTGGCGGCACCGGTATTGGGGGTGAAGGTTTGATCGGTGAGCTGGACGATCTTTTTGGTTTTCAGGTGGATTTTGTAGATGTCCGCACCTTGGGCCGGAGGATTCCACTGGCTGCGTTTGGCCAGGTAATGAATCTTGGTGTAGTAAACCCATTCGCCATCAAAGGAAACCACGGGATCCGTCACTGAACCTTCCCCACCATCCACCAGCAACTCCTCCGATCCATCTGGATGTAGCAACATCAGGTCAGCCCCAGGTTCCATGGTTACTGGTTGTGAAAAATCCGTATAGTACCGCTTGTGTTTCTCGTCCCCTGCCCGGTCCGCCCGGACATACACAATGTCATAGTCAATTTTGACTTCCGGGTCTTCCGAAACTTTGGGTATTCGCGTATCAAGCACCTCCAGGAAACGAGGCTCATCAGGAGCAGAAAAAAGGTTTACGAAAAGAAGTGAGAACAGCAGACAAACACAAACCGGATTTTTCATGAAGGAAACAGTTCAGGAATCCTTCAATCAGGCAAACGAAATGTACCGATCTACCTTACTGTTATCCTCCTTGCATGAAGTCCAGTGGTTTACAGCCCACGGAGGATGCTTTGGAAATCAGGCCAGCATCGTAAGTCAAAAGTTGAGTTTGCAATTCCTCGGCTAAACAGACGAATTCACTGTCATATCCAGAACAACCTGTACGATTAGAAACTTCCAGAACTTTGAGTGGCGACATGGTAAAAGTGTTGGAGGAAAGAAGTTCATCGGCCAGTTCAAAGATTTCCAAACTCTGTGGTAGCGTCAATCCGCGGACTCTCATGTAAGTGCACAAAACATTTATCATTTCAGATCTCCACAAGGCTGGGGCGGCCCAATCGGGATGTTCTCGAAGGAGTCGCTGCACTTCACCAGACTGAGGTCCGGGTAAGTACAGAGAAACGATCACATTCGTATCCACTACGATCATGGGCGACCCGCTTCAATGGCTTCATTTATTTCAGAATGAGAAACCTCAAAATCAATCTTTTGCTGTAGTCTTTCGATTCGAGATAGATATTCTGGGATCTGCACTCGGCCAGGTGAAGTTACCTGTTCTAGGGAGGCAATGATTTCCTTGTTCAAACTTCTTCCATGGGCTTCTGCCCGGTTTCTTAACTCCTGATGAAGAACGTCCGGAATATCTTTTAGGGTAATGGTAGCCATTATGGTTTTACTATGGAACCACAGCATCCTTTTGTCAATGGATGGGATTACTCTCCAGGTTCGTACAGCAACAAGTCATCGATCTGCAATACGCCCGTATCCGATAGAAGAAGAAAGTGGATTTCGTCTGCGAAGAAGTTCCTTTTTCTGGCGTGGAAATCTACAAAATGTTCGGTCCAGTCGGAAGTCTTGGATTCAATGATCTCACCTTGCCATTTTTGCCCACTTTGGCTGTTTCGCAGATAGACCTGGAACTTCTCCGTTTCATTGCATTTGTAGAGAAACTTAAGCCGATTCAGTTGGCTCAATGGTCGCATGCCTCGCATGTTTACAATGACTCCAGTCTTTCCCGTTTCTTTTAGTTTTACAGACCTGGCTTTGTCCCAGGTTCGGGGCTTTTCGTGCAGGACTATGTCAAACTCCCCCGGCCATTCATGCCCTGGACCTTGCTTGCCGGTATCAAACCAACCTGTGAAAAGGATGCGTTTGGGAAAAGGGCGTTGCTCCCCTTTGGGCTTCAGGTTTGGCTCGTAGAGCACGATGTCATCAATCCGCACTTCCTCACCAGGATTTACATAGAACTGAATGTCATCAATTCGTTCGTCTTTGGCCAGTGGACCTCCAGAGCCATCGGGTCGCCGGGCTTGTGTCATATCAACCGTTGCCGATTTCCATTGGTTTTGAGGCAGATTCTTGAGAATCAAGTGCCGGTGATACCCGTTGCTGAGGCTGTAGATCTGGCATTTCAATGTGTCAGTACCATTTAGAAAATACCGAAAACTAAGCCTCGTATTGCCCGCCATTGGAGGTCCAGGAACCGGATTGAAGATGACCGCCTCATACATCTTTGTCTGGTCGCCCATCTTGCGGTCAAAGTCCTTCGATTCAGAGGACTTGAAAGCTCTGGCATTTGGCAGGTCTGCCGAGAGACTTTTCGGCAACAGTTTTGATGCCTCAATCGCCTCTCCTCTTAGCCACCAGCGTTTTTCAATCTCAGTCTCATAATCTTCGAACACATGGACTCGACGCGGTAGGCCTCCTTGCTCAACTGGTTGCGACAGATTCTCTCCATGTCCTGATAAACCAAAGTAGCAGCTCAAAGTTATCAATTGGAATAAGCTGGAGGTTTGGCAGGACATTTGGATGACAATAATCTCAGAGTTGGTTATTGATCTCCAACCTTCGGAAACCTTCAATCGCTTCGTATTCAGCCATGCCGAGGGAGTCGTATCGGTTGGCGAGGTGGTGGTCGGCGGCTTCGGCTTGTTGCCAGGCTTCGCCTCCGGAGTGGCGGGACATGGGGGCTTGGTTGCGTTGGGTTTGGTGCTGATAGATGCCCTTGGTTTTGCGGGCCAACTCGTCGGGGCTCAAGGGGACGGCCATGTCGATTTCATGGATGTCCCATTCCCGGCCATGGGATCGATAGAGCCAGACAAAGCAACCCTGGAGCCAGTCTTCTTCTGAGCAATTGACCAGGGACCTGCGGACGGTTTCAAAGCCCAATGCCTGGACGGAACTTGGGTCGGCCTGGTTACCGGTGATGTAGACTTGGTGGGGTTTGATTTCCTGTAGGAGTTGAGTCACGGCATCGGTGTCGGCATCGGTGAGGTTGAACTGACGATAACGTCCATTTTCATAAAAGGGCAGATCCAGAAAGAGAATGTGATCGGAAGTGAGATCACATTCCTGGCAGGCCGCCCTGGCTTCTCCTCTGCGAATATGTGCTTTGATGTGGCGGACATTTTTTGAGTCGGTGGACTGGTCCCCTTTTTTGAGCAATTCCTTGCGAACATCACGGGCCTTGTTGACGACGACATTATCGGCATCTTCCGTAGCATTGGCCATGTCGAGAATGAGTTCCGTCGCTTTGATCGCATCACTGTCGGGAACGGCGAGATTGCCGGAGGTCAAATACGCCAGAGCGACTTCGTGACCCTGGTCCACCAGACGGTGAATGGTACCGCCCATACCGAGGACGGCATCCTGGGGTTCTGGTGCAAGAATGAGAACTCGTTTGGGATGCGGCTCCGCACGTTCGGGACGGTGGGTGTCATCGGCATTGGGTTTGCCGCCGGGCCAGCCGGTTAGCGTGTGCTGGACGTCGTTGAAGGCTGTAATATTGAGGGTGTAGGCCGGGCCGCTACTTGTCAGAAGATCGCCCAGGCCCTGTTCGTTGTAGTCTTCATCCAATAATTTGAGAATGGGCTTGGTCGATTTGGTGGAGAGCCAGTTGATGGCTTTGCGAATGGAGCGGGGATCCCACTCCATGGCACCCACCAGCCATGGAAATTTGATGCGGGTCAGTTCACTACCAGCTGCCTGGTCGACAATGAAACGTACATCCGGATGCCCTTGGAGAAAACTTGCGGGTAGTGACTCGACGGGAGTCTCTTCTACTGCTTTGGCAATCACCCCGGCTTTGCCTTCGCCCCATGCCATCAGGACGACTTTGCGGGCTTTCATGATGCTGCCAACCCCCATCGTAATGGCATGTCTGGGCACATTCTCCATGCCGAGGAAGTCTCTGGCCGCATCCAGTCGAGTCAGGGAGTCGAGGTTGACGAGGCGGGTCAGGGATTCTTTGCCAGAACCGGGCTCATTGAAACCAATGTGACCTGTACGACCAATCCCCAAAATTTGCAGGTCCAATCCCCCCGACTCATCAATCTTGTTCTCATAATCCTGACACCAGGAAAACACGTCTTTTCGCCGAACAGTTCCGCTGGGGACATTTGTGTTTTCAGCGGGAATATCGATGTGATCGAAGAGTTGTTCCCGCATAAACCGGTGGTAACTTTCGGGGTGGTCTGGAGCTAAGCCGTAGTATTCGTCCAGATTGAAAGTGATGACATCCTTGAAGCTCAAGCCTTCTTCCTTGTGCAAACGAATCAACTCCCGGTAGAGCCGGGTGGGCGTCGAACCTGTTGCCAAGCCCAGGACTGCCTTCTTGCCCTCCGCCCGGCGGATTTCGATCAGCGTCTTGATCTCCTGTGCCAACTCCTTACAGGCCGCATCCGCATTCGGGTACAGCAATGTGCGGATTTTCTCAAATTGTTCCTTTTCGGTTTCCGGGGTGTACATGGTGGTGGTATTTGCCAAATGATGGTTTTGGATGCAAGAGCGGAAGAAGATATTGTGTTCTTGTCTTTGTTCGAGGAGTTGACTTCAGAATGCTTTGATGCAACTGATTCTGAATGAAAATGGAAGTTGATATTCCAGATGCAGTTGCCCAAGAGTTAATGGAACGCTCAGGTGCCAAGACTTTGGAAGAAGCCATATTGATTTCAGTTGAGGATAGTCTTAATCAATCCTCAATTGATTAGTTGTCTTAAGCAATGTAGTTTGAGGGAGTCGGAAATTTTGGCAATTTCCGCTACAATTTCATTCCTTTAGAAAATATTAGAAATCTCATCGTATACATCCTGATGCTGAATGGGCTTGTCCGAATCATGGATTAACACTGCGTATCGCATTCGGAAGGTTTCGCCCTTTTTGACCCAGGTTTTGATGTAGGGTTCGCGGCGTTCTTTGGGTTGTTTGGGGAAGGGATTGGCAACGAGGACTCCGTAGTCCCGGCTGTGGGACCAGCATTGGCGTGGATTGTCGGGTGAAGGGATGACCATCAGGCCGACATGGCGACCTTTGAATTGGCCAGAATAGTCGATCCATTTCATGGTTTTTCCCCAAGTGCCTTTTCCGTTCTTTTGACCTTGGTCGTTGAGGATGGTGCCATTGCCATGTTGGACACTGAGTGGAGTGTGCATGCGGATGGCGAGTCCACTTTCTTCCTGGTCTCCGAAGTAGAAGTCTTTTTGTGGATTTGTGAAGCTGGAGTCCCAGAGGAGAAGGATGCCGTGTTGATGTCGCTGGAAGGTGATGGAGCAGACTTCCTGGCAGGTTTCGTCCTTTCCATCTGATGTGAGGTAACGGTTCAGGGATTGGAACGTGAATTTGTCATTGGTGGCATTCGGTGGCTTGATAAATTTATCGTGAACAACTTTCGCTTT
>CAYSOI010000203.1:0-7508 GCA_964432425.1 uncultured Opitutales bacterium
AAATCTTCCGACTTTTCAGGACTCACCAATCAGAAGATTTTGCATCTTCTGCTACGCTTGAGAGCGAAATTTTTGCCGAATTCCCAAATTCACAGGGGAAACCAGTGTAGATTGGTTATGGTAATGCAACCGATCACATCCTGTTATGCTCAATATTTATGACGGTGTTGGCAATTTGCCACTTAGCCGAAGAAGGCTTCTGGAGATAGGCAGTCTCAGCCTTGGCGGGCTCACACTGCCTCAAATCCTGGCCGCCGGAGCCAATTCCAAATCGCCCAACAATCCCCTCAAAGGCAAATCCGTCATCTTCCTCTTTCAGCAAGGTGGGCCCAGCCAACTGGAAACCTTTGACCCCAAACCGGATGCTCCCAGTGACATACGCACAATCGGCGGCACCCTTCCAACGTCGATTCCCGGCGTCCATTTCGGCTCCACCATGGAGCAACTTTCGAAACTGGCTCACAAATTTGTCACCGTCCGCTCCTTCGCCACAGGCAATGCAGGTCACAACATCCAGCCCATTGTCAGCAGCTCCTCCAAAGAAGCCAACATCGGCTGCCACTACTCCAAAGTTGCCGGAGCGACCAACCCCCAAACGGGGACACCCCACAACGCCATTCTTTACCCACGGGCAGTAAACGCAAAAGTGCCCGGCCCTTCCGCCAGAGGGGACCTTCGGGCCACAGGTCCGTACAGTTCCAGTTACCAACCCTTCGTCCCCGGAGCAGGCGGCAAATTGCAGCAAGACATGCAGCTGACCCTTTCCCGCGACCGTTTCCTAAAAGATCGTCGAAGCTTGTTAGCCAAACTCGATCAGATCAATCGCAACGCAGATTGTAACGGAGAATTTGCCGCACTGGATGATCTCCAGAAGCAAGCCACAGAACTTCTGCTCGGTGGAGGTGTTTCCAAAGCACTCGACCTTGCCAACGAAGATCCCCGAACCATCGAACTCTACGACACCGCCAAATACCATGGCAAAGATGCCTGGAACAAAGTGAACCGCGGTAAATCCGGTTACTACAATGCTCAAGCCTCTACCATCGGCAAACTTCTCCTCACTGCCCGCAGACTTTGCGAAGCGGGCTGCGGATTTGTCACCGTTCATGCCAGCTATGTCGGAGTCTGGGACATGCATGCCGATGGAAACAATCTCAACATGGTGGACGGCATGAACGCAGTTGGGCGATCCTTCGACCATGCAGTCGCCGCCTTCATCAAGGATACACAAGCCCGAGGCCTACAGGACAAAATTCTCCTTGTCTGCTGCGGAGAAATGGGACGAACCCCCCGCATCAACAAACGTGGCGGACGTGACCACTGGTCCAGACTCTCCCCACTCATTATGTATGGCGGGGGAATCGGCGAAGGCAAAGTCATCGGAAAATCCGACAAACAAGGCGGTGAACCCGCAGACTCTCCCTGCAATCAACGCCACCTCATCTCCTCCATTCTCAGCACCCTCATCGACCCAACAAAACTTCGTCTCGATCCCAGTGCCCCTCCAGAAGTCACCGAGTTATTGAGTCATCCAGGAATACCAGGATTGGCTTGATTCTGTAAATCAGAATCCTGTGCGGCATGCCTATTGTTTGGTTGGCAACGGATCACGCAAATCTGTGAAGTGGAGTCCCATGAAGGCATTCCTGAAATAAAGATAATAATTTGGCAAATGGCTGCCATCAATGGAGTGTTCTTTCGGAATGAATCCTTCCGAACAAGAAAATCATAACCAATTCCTCCGCCTCTATGTGAATAACGAAGAAGCGTTGAGGGGGTACGTGCGATCCTTGGTCCCGACGATGGAAGATGCCAGGGAGGTTATGCAGGAAACGGCGGCGGTCCTCTGGCAAAAATTCTCCTCTCTTGATTCACCGGAGAACTTCAGGCGATGGGCTTTCGGTGTCGCCCGTTTCGAAGCCTTGACCTTCAGGAGGGATAAAGCCCGGGACCGGCATGTATTCAGTGAGGAACTGATGGCACTTCTGGAACGGGAAGCGGAAGAAAGTATGTCCACAGTGGAGACAGAAAGCAATGCGTTGCAAAGCTGCCTTGAAAAACTTCCAAGGGCACAAAGAGAGCTGGTGGAGATTATTTACACAAAAGGGGAAAGGATCGACAGGTTGGCCCTGGATATGGGGAAGACCCCTATGTCTGTCTACAAAACGCTGCATCGCATCCGCATGATGCTGGCCGACTGCATAAGGAAAACCTTGGCTAAACAGGAAGGCATAGCATGAGAACATCTGCCGAACACATGGAACAGGTCTCCCGCTATCTGGATGGACGTGCGACGGAAGAGGAAGTAGCCGATCTGGAAAAACTGATGCTGGAGACCCCCCAACTGCGGGCCGATTTCCTTGAATATGCTAAGTTGGACGCAGCATTGCCAGCGGCGGTTGTTGGCAATAACAAGTTGCTCACATTGGAAAAACCAGCCGGAGACCAGGCATGGAGAAAGTGGGTTCCTTTTGGAATCGCAGCAACGTTGGCCATCCTGCTTGGAGGATTGCTATGGAAGGTAACCCAGCAGAATGATAACCAACCTCCGGTGATCGGGCATTTTGCCGAGTTGAAAGATTGCAGATGGATGGATGTCACTGCCTCAGTCAAGATCGGCGATAATATATATTTAGGGCAGCGAATCGATTTGTCCGCGGGTTCAGCTCAGATCTTATTCAACACAGGGGCAAGATTGGAGCTGATTGGTCCGGTCATTGCCAATACCCAAGATGCAAACAGTTTATTCCTCTCGATGGGGGAAGCCAGCTTGGTTGCGGAAACTGAGGAAGCCAAGGGTTTCACCATCACAACTCCCAGCACTACATTCGTTGACATCAGCACGGCTTTCACTGCCAGGGTTTCAGCGGATGGTCTCAGCCGCCTGGATGTTTCTGAAGGGGAAGTCGATGTAATCCTGGGCAAAGATGGTAATTCCACAAGGCTCCGAGCCGGGGAAGTCTTGTATGTGGAACCAGGAGAAAGGAAAATTATTACAAGGATAGAATCAGGCGATGGAACGCCCTCCTTTCATTTCCCCTCAATTCCTCCTCCCAGTAGCGATGATTATGCAGATCGATCCAATGGGGTTGCGAAGGCTCTGGTTCTAGCTGGTGACCTTGGCAAGGGGATGCTCAAAAACACTCCTCTTGCCCCACTTCTCGATGGCAAAGGGCAGAGCAAACAGGATTCTCCCCGCGAATCCGTATATTTTTCCACTCGGCATGGAGGGGCGATCTTGCTCGATCTGGGCAAACCCATCCCGATCTCTATGATCAATTCCTATTCCTGGCACCAACACCAAACGATTCAGGAGCACAGGGAACGAGCCCGACAACAGTTCATTCTTTACGGCTTTTCAGGGGACAAACCTCCTGAGCAATTGGAAGACCCCCGCCATTCTGGTTGGGAACGGATTGCCCGAGTCAACAGTGATAGTTTTTTCCATGTCCGGGACAGGCTGGACCGTCCCCCACAGCAAGCCTGCTCCATCAGTGCAGCAGAAGGCAACATTGGCATTTTTCGCTACCTCCTGCTGGAAGTCGGTGCCGGTACCTTCTTCGGAGAGTTGGATGTCTTCACGGCTGAACCCAGCCTCACCAATTAAAATCCCACCATGCCCGCTTTAAATTCACAACCTATGATTCTACATAAAGATCTACCAAACTACCTGTTGTTCATGTCTGTTGGTTTCCTGACCAATCTATCTGGAGCCACCCAGGAGCGGGCGGAGGTCATCTACAAACAGCTCTGCTTCAATTGCCACGGCCTCCAATATGACGGAGGAATTGGCCCCTCCCTGAAAGATAGCTATTGGCGGCACGGCGACTCCCCGGAAGACATTCTCAAGGCCATCAACAAGGGCATTCCTGGCACTGAGATGATTGGTTATCAAGCCGTTTTTCCTGAGGAGGACCGCCTGGCACTTCGGGACTTGATCCTGGCCCAACACGAAGGGCTTCGCAATGTTGTGCGTTATGTGTATCCCCGCAGCCCGTTCAAAGGCAAACGCCTCACCCCGGAACTCTTTGATGCAGTAACGCCTCTCTCGGAAACCCGTTTGCCGGAAAACGTCTACTATTTCAAACGCAATGAGGAGGGCATCCTGCGGGGGAAGTCCAAGCTCTACATTAAGGATGCCGGGCAATACCAGTTTCTCATCCGGAACATTGGCCGCACATCCATCTACCTCGACGGCAAGGAAGTCCATTATTCTGATACCAAGGCTCCCAAGGATTCTCACATCAATTTGAAGTTCGACCTCCAACCCGGAGTTTACGGACTGGAAATCCTCCACGAGGAGAAAACCACCCACAGCTACCGCTTCTCCGGCTTCCTCCAACACCTTGGCGGCAAACGATGGCCGCTGAATGGACGCAGCCTGGAGGGCAACATACCAAAGGTCGTGGTGGCCGGACCAGAAGCCAAAGTCCTCCGAAAATGGATTTCCGGTCTCCCCCCGAGAACCTTGTTGTGTCTGCTCCCCAACAAAGTGCTGGTCGCCTACAATCCTGTGGATGGCCAAGTCCTGGCCGCCTGGCATTCCGCCTCGGTCAACCAAACCCCATCCCTGGCCGACAGAAGTGCCAAACCCTCAGAAATCCGTGGTGAACCGATCCCCGATGTAGCAAACAACATCTTCCCCAAACCGCCTCAGCGATTCCTACGCTACGAAATGCGACAGGACAAGGTGCACATCGTCTCCCTTCAGAACGGCAAGGAACAAACCGTAATGATCGCCCCAGACGGCTCCAAATCCTTCAAAGTCACTGTCCGCTAACCTCCCATATTTCAAGTCATGAAAAAACTGATTTCCATTCTCTGTGCCCTCTCTTTTGTCATCTCTTCCCATGCCCAAATCCCGACGGGCTACAAACTCGTGACGGTTCCGTTGCCCCGAGGAGCTGTCTCGGTCCTGGGCCTATGCCATACACCTGACGGCACCCTCGCTATCACCACTTGGGAAGGTGAAGTCTGGGAATACAAGGCTGGCCAATGGACACGCTTCGCCGAAAACCTCATGGAGCCCAACGGCATTTATTACGACCAACGGGAAGATGCCTATTACGTGGCACAAAAGCCGGAATTGACACGCCTTCTGGACACCAATCAAGATGGAAAATGTGACATTTATGAATGCGCCACCGACACCTTCGGCATCTCCGGTGAATATCATGAATACCACTTTGGTCCCGTCGTCGATTCCCTTGGTAGAAAATACGCATCATTGAACCTGGCAGCCAGGGGAGACTTCACGGTGCCGGACGGAAAGACCAAGGGTATCGGCGGAGGCAACATGTCCTACAATGCCCCATGGCGAGGTTGGGTTTATCGATCCGACCGCCCCGGCCATTTCCATCCACTTGCCTCAGGATTCCGTTCCCCATGTGGCATTGGAATGAGCCCCAACGATGAGCTCTTCATCACCGACAACCAGGGCGATTGGGTCGCAGACTGCTGCATGTACTACGTCCGGGAAGGCAACTTTTATGGACACCCCGCTTCTTTACCCGGACGCCCCGACTTCACCAAGGAGAAAGTCAGCACCCTCACGGCCGCCGACTTTGCCAAGCTCCGCACTCCTCCCGCCGTCTGGTTCCCCCGTGAAGTGATCGCCAACACCCCAGGAAGCCCGATCTGGGATACGACTGAAGGCAAGTTCGGGGCATTCAATGGGCAGATCTTCATCGGCGACCAACGCCAGTCAAATCACTTTCGATCCGGAGTCGAAAAGGTGGATGGAGATTACCAGGGTTGGTGTGTGGACTTCCTTCGCGGGACAGCCTCGGGTCCGGTCAAGATGTCCTTCGATCCCCAAGGCCGCCTTTGGTCTGCCCAAGTCGGGCGGGGATGGTTCAGTAAAGGAGGCAAACGCACTGCCTTACAATACGTGGAGTGGGATGGAAAAACTGTGCCTTTCGCCATTCACTCCGCTTCTCTCACCAAAACAGGTTTCCTAGTCAACTTCACCCAACCTCTGGGTAAGGAAGTCAACCCCGTCGCCAAATCCTGGCACTATCATTACTACAGCACCTACGGCTCCCCTCCGGTTGATGAGAAGGAATTGCCCGTATCCAACCTCAAACTTTCGCCAGACCGAAAAACGGCCACCTTTTCCCTACCTCTGAAGACCGGGAAAATCTACGCACTCCAATTCCCCGACCAGAAGGATTCTCATGGCGTTTCATTGGACTTCGACACCCTCTTCTACACGGCCAATAAACTGAGACCTTCCAAGGAGCCACGCCCAGGTCGCAATGTTGGCTGGAAACTGGTCGGCTCAGGATGGAATCGCAATGACAAACGCCGCCCTCTCCCACCAGTTGCCAACCCATTACCAGCCAAAGAGTGCGAACTCCCAGCCCCCAAAGGTGCCACAATCCTCGATGCCAGCCAATGGACCAATCCGGAATGGAAGTTCGACAGCCAGGGAGTGATGTCCCGCAAGAAAGGGAACAATTCCACCAAGACCGACTACGGCAATGCCCGCATCCATTTGGAGTTCCAATTTGAACCCAATGAAGACCCCGCATGGCAAGGCCAGCTTTATGGAAACTCCGGAGTCTTCCTGATGTCCGGTTATGAACTGCAAGTCGTGAACAGCTACCAAAACCCCACCTTTGCTGACGGACATTGCGGAGCCATCTACGGGCAACATCCCCCCTTGGTCAATGTTTGCCGCAAACCCGGCCAATGGCAGTCTTATGACATCCTCATGAAAGCCCCCAGATTCGGAAAAGCAGGCTCCGTCACAGAACCACTCCGTGTCACCGCATTTCACAACGGAGTACTCATACAGAACGACACCTGGGTCTACGGAGAAGTCAACAAGCCCTATCGCCCCCACGGCAAACGCCCCCTCATGCTCCAGGATCACAAAGGCACCCAGGTCTTGTTCCGGAATCTATGGATCGTCCCCGACATCGACTATGACAAAACCCTGCCAGACTTCCTGGGCAACTTTGGCAATGCCCCGGAACATTTTGCCAAAGCAGCCCCGGAAATCCCCCGTATCACCATCCTTCCCTCCGGCATGGTTCGGGACATGGATACCAATCAGGACCGAATCATTACGCCCAAAGAGTTTGTGGACTACCGGGCACGTCAGTTCGACCCCGCCGACAAGGATGGCAATGGCTTCCTCGATGAATCGGAATTCCCTCATGCCGGTGCATTCAGGGGTGGAGACAAAGACAAGGACGGCAAACTGTCCAGAAAGGAACACCTCGAAATTTACCGTCGACAATTCCCCAATGTGGATACCAATTCGGATGGAAAGATCACCGCTGCTGACAAACGCAAAAAGAAATCCTGACCGTCAAATTAATGGGTGACGTTCAATTCCATTAAAACCAAACTGCCGCAAATTTAGCTATCCATGCCCAAACCTACATCCTCCCTTCCCATCCTCATTCTGCTCATGCTGGCTCCGTTGGCATCCCTCATTGCCAAACCCCGACCGGAAAAGCCCAACATCATCCTCATCCTGACCGATGATCTCGGCTGGC
>CAYSOI010000204.1:0-3264 GCA_964432425.1 uncultured Opitutales bacterium
GCCATTCGACCAGATGAATCAGGATTTCAATGGCTCTGTTGTATTGCTTTTCGGATTCCAGATATCTGAGGAGTGTGCCTTGTCCATTTTCATCAAGAATTTTACGTTTGTAGGCATCTTCCAGCATTTCAATGGCTCGGGTTCGCTTTCGAAGCCCGCCCCATGCATAGTTGGCGATGTAAAGAACACTTTGTCCTGAATCTTTTCTCTCGTTATAAATTTCCTCCATCAATGCCTCAAAGTTCGGGGCATACTTTTTCCAGAAATAGGAGCCCTGGGAATAGATGTAACGATTGGCATACTGGCGTGTTTCCAGGTCCCTGCGAATTTCTTTCAGAACGATCTTGAGCAAACGGGGTTCCAGGTCACCGATTTCCTTGGTCTGGTGACGCCAGTAGGCGATCTTGTAGCCAAACATCCTCCATCCGGTGTTGTTGGTTTTGTCAAACCATTTGGGCTCATTTTCATAGGAATGAATCAGGAAGGCCAAGCCGGATTTGGAACCGGATACATAGTGAATTTGATCGGCAACATGATTGACCAGAGACGGGTAGTTGTTCTGTTGGGTTTCTATGATCTTTCCGAACAGTCCGTAGGCAAATATTTCCAAATCCTGCGAAGCCTCAGTAAGCTTCTGTTGATGGGCAATACGGTACAGTGAGCAAAGTTTGTGAATCACCTGGTAGCGGAAGTATTGATCCTTGTCTTCCTCCAATGTTGCCAGGATGACTTTTTGTGCATTTTTGTAGAGTTCCTGCCCCTTGCCGAGAGATACTGTAGCTTTGGCTCGGAATGCTTCATTCCAGGTGTCATACAGCAGTTGTTGAAGCCAACGGATCATCTGGGGTGCCGTTTGCCGTTCCATTTCATCCACAATTTCCTTTTCGGCTTTCCTATAATGTGATCGGGATTTCAGCCAACTGATGAGAGTGCTAAATGGGCCTTGGGCATTGTTGGTCAAACGCCCATCATTGGATTCCCGATAAGCATCCAGTGCACTTTCCAACACTTCAATCGCTCGGTCATGGCTCTCATAAGACCAAAGAGTTCTTCCCCAATACTGGGCGATCTGCAGGTGTTCGTAAGTACCTGATTCTTCAAGGCCATGCAGGACCTTCAGTTGCCGAAGTTGCTCTTTAGCCAAAGGCTCCTGCGTGATGCGACCCTGATTGGCGAGTAATCTTGCCATCAGCAAAGGTTCTCCACCTTGCCACTTTCCCTTGAATGCGGCCCGCATGGCAGTCAGTGCAGCATCGACATGAGGCCCTGGTTGATTGACCACTTCTGAGGCTTTTCGTTCGACCAGCATGGTGAGCAGATTCAAGGCCCGAAGATCGGTTTCGGTAATGTCTTTGGCTCGAAGGGTTTCCAGATGTTGCATGATGGTGTCTACCACGGCTTCATCACGAATGTGTTGGAGGACATTATTGAGATCTCCCAGAAATGTATAGATTTCCTGAATGCTGTGGCCGATCACGCCTTCCGAGAGGCATTGAAGTAGCCGAAAGTCCTTGGTGTACCTATAGAGTTGAGACAGGTTGTGGGTATAGCTGGCTGGATTTCTCGATTTCCGCATCAGCACGGTGAAGATGCGGATGGTTTCCGGGTCGAGATCTTCTGGAATCCCGGTCCGGCTGTAGGCACTGGAGATGCGGTTTTGGATTTGATAGATACGATTGGATAGCTGGTGTTCCGGTTCGGTCATCAAGGCTTTCTCCAGAGCCGCATTGTGCCTTTCTTGTTTCTTCATGACCAAGTACCAATTGGCCAGAATTCGCCACTCCGAAGCTTTCAATTCATCCTCCTTGGCGATCCATTCAAACTGTTGAATCGCTTCCGGTATCCGGTTCAATTCCGCATAAACCAACGCAAGGTTTCTGCGCCAATGGTTGTCGGCTTTGTCCGGTCGAATCCAACTTTCCAGGTTTTTGGCAATTTCCTCTGGCTGATCCAATGCGACCAGGAGACGGTATTTCCGTTGTTTCCAGGCAGCGTTGCTTGCTTTTAACTGTGTTATCGAATGGTCGTAGAGTTTTAACAAATCTTTGGCGATGTGCCGGTCACCTCCAGGTTTTACGGCCAAATACTCCAAGGTTGTGAGGTAACGATTGTAGAGCAGAGCTTCTTCCTGATTCTGGCTGTTTCCTTCGGTAATGGGATGTTTGTCAAGGTATTCCCAGCACGCCGTGATCACCTGCTCCAAGTCCTGTCGTATCCGGACTTGCAGATAGAGCTTTTCGACCTGCATCCATGGTAGCAGGGACTCCGGAGCCGACTCAGATTCTGATACAAGTCGCTGGATCAATTCCTTGCGGACAAGTACGCTCTTCTCTTGCTTTAGGCTATTGAGAGCCTTACGGGAAAGGCCCTCTTTATCCGGAATGGCATCGACCAGGGATTGGTACTTTTTGGTGAGGACCCAATTGAGCAACTGATTCAATTGATGTCGTAAGCCTTCCGAGTTTGGGTTCAGGGTATAGAGAAGCTTCCAGGCTTCCTCCTCCAGACCTTCTCTCCATGGACGATTGAGGAGGGCATTGAACAATTGGTGACGATAATGATGATCGTAATTCTGGTTCCCGGTTTTCACCATTTTGCGAAGAAACCTGAGGTGCTCTGAAGTAAATCCATGGCTTGCCAGAAGTCGCACAATCAGGGAACCCAGTTGATGAAGCTGTTGCTCCTCTTCAATCCCTGACCAACGGTGTTCAAGCAAGTTGACCAGCTCCTTCCAGCTTTCCTTCTCCACAACCGGGTCATTCACCTGCACCCAACCTACCAATCTTTGTACGGCAGGCAGGGGAAGAGTTCCGGCCTCTTCCATTAAGCGTTGCCAAAAACCGGTTCGCAGTTCCCTCGCCTCATCCGTTCGATGAAAACGATAATGAGTGATGATGGTTGAAGCCAAATTGAACTGGCTTTCGTCCAGAGCATACTTCCGGACCACCGCGGCAAGTGGAGCCAGAAACTCTTCAGGGATGGCTTGTTGATTGAGGGCAATCTGAGTCGCCGCACTGATTCGACTGGGATCTTTCCCCCGCAACCATTTCCTGGCGATGTGGAAACATTTCTTTACATTATCCAGTCGCAGCAAAGCATTGAGGTAACGATGATGGATCCAATTGTGATGAGGACTGGGCTCACGTTTCAACAGCTCCTCATAAAGCTCCAGTGAGTCTCCATACCGCCCCTTGTTTTCCAGATAATCCGCATGGGTGTGGTGAAGCTGTTCCTGTCTCCAGAGTTCCCATTCCTCTTTGGTCG
>CAYSOI010000204.1:3364-7465 GCA_964432425.1 uncultured Opitutales bacterium
GCATGGGTGTGGTGAAGCTGTTCCTGTCTCCAGAGTTCCCATTCCTCTTTGGTCGCAATATCCAGAAGCTTCTCCAACCATGCCGAGCCGGTTTCGTAATCATTCAGGGTATAGAAAAGTTGGCGAAGGTAACCGACTCCGTGTTCCTTGGGATATTTTTCTGCAAGTACTGCGTGAAACTTTAATGCCTCATCGTTTTTTCCAGCACTTCGCAAATAATTCAAACGATCCCCTTCCCAACGTTGAAGTGCTCCAGGCTGGTGTATGGCTCTTTCATAGACCGGTTTGAGAATATCCAGAAGAGTCAGAATCTCTTGTGGATGGCTTGTTTGTGCCGCTTCATTCCGAATCTGAGACGCCAATTTGTAGGCAACATCGGAGTCCATGTCGGCATTGCCTGCGACCTCCTTTGCCAATTCCCCGGCAAGTTTCAGAAGTTCCTCGGAACGTCTTTTCATCAGGAAATACCGAAGTCTCAACCATCGTAAGGGTTTGAGATTATCGGTCAGCTTTTCAATAGCTTCAAAATGTTTGTCGCACTCCTCCCATTGTTGGCTGGCGGCAAAATAATGCAGTAATACCAACCGAGCCCCGAGGTGATCCTTGCCATCTTTGAGACTCTGCTTCGCCTCCTCCACAGTAGGGGTGGGCATTTGTAAAACGACGGACTGGTTCAGCACTTTTTCGAGATCAGAAAAGGTGTCCTGAAACGCCTCTTCTTCCGAAAATGAAACCGCTAGCTTTTGCCTCCAAATCAACACTTCCTCTTTATTAATCGTCTCGACCAATGTCGGCCACCAGAATCCTCCCTTTTCCACATGGTGCTGGTAACTTGTCGTGCTGTGAACCATGCCATCTTTGCCCACATACATGTGTTTCATTAGAACTTTCAAGTGGGTATCGATCAGGTAACGGTTCTCTCCCGCATTTGGGTTATTTTCGAGCCGAATGGTAATCCACACCTTGTTGTCCCTCATTTGTGTTATCTCAATCTTCCCATTGGGATGCAAGGAGATCAGAGAGCGAAAGGCACCGCTGGAAACTTCGATAGGATACCCGGTTTTGTCCAATTCTTCCTGTTTGCGGACTCTTCCAAATTGGAAGCCATTATCCACGAGTCCCGTCCCCACCTTATGGCTCCATGCAATGGTTGGCGATTGCTCCAGTTCTCCTCGATAGGTGATCCAACTTCCTTTGTTGATCAACGTTGTCGTCGTGCTTCGTCGTTGAACTTCTCCGGTCGTGCTCGAAAAGGATTCGGATTCGTACTGAAGTCGCAGAGGCCGCTCTTTTCCAAGTTTCCCCCTTTTCATCAACGACTCTGCAATCTTCACTGCATCGTCTGGCCAGTTGTGTACTTTTGGAGCATAGAAATTTTGAGGAGGTAACAGATTTGGAAAAAATTGATAGAGGTTCCATGGATTGTAGGGAGAACTTCGACTGCCATGATGGGCATAACTCTCGGAAGCCCCCATATCTCCTCCTGCGATATCCAATCCCACAATCGCGTTTTGAGCGTAGGTCAGTTTCTCATACCTTTCACGTCTCTCTCCGGGGCCGAAACTTCCCATTTCTTCATCCATCTCTTGAGTAATCCCCGCCGGAGCAGGACGTCTGGTTACAGGCAATTCCATAGGTGCCGCAGATTGCATTGGGGCAGAAGGAGTCACACTTGGTTCGGGCATTTCCTTATGATCCAACGCCAAATCATCCAACTCTGTTTCCTCGGAGATTTTCTCAAAGGTAACCTCCTCCAAATCCTCTCTTTGTTTGCTGACATCCTTGACTGCCATCTCTTCTGATGCGTCGAGGTAATCCATGTCCATCTTCTTACCTTTCCCACGATAGGTGTTGCTCATGGGAGCTCCAAAACCAGGAGCATAGGCACCATGCTTACGACTTTGTAAAATTCGTACTCCTTTTCCCATCTTGGAAAGTTGTTGCAGAATCTGTCGACGGAGATTCTGACGCCAGGTCCCCGCCAGCTTCATTTGCTTTTGCAAGAGTTCCAGAGTTGCCTGATCCCGGCCTTCGGCAAAGAATTTTTCTCCATCCCTCATCCGGAAACGGCGTTTGACGCCAAACCGTTCCCGATCTGCATCACTTTCCAGCACCAGAAACGACGTGTAGGGTGTCATGATATGAAACTCTTCCGAGAGTGCGATGATATCTTCCTTGATCGATTGTGAACGCCCTTGTTCCAACAGATAATCCAAATGCATTCGTGCCCAGAGCCGAGGAATGAACGAGTTTCCGTATTCAGCATTGGCCAAAGATACATTTGAACGAAACTTCAGACGTTTCCCTTCTTGAGTTCCGGATACAACCACCTCTCCCTGGTGCTTCTTCCCTTGTGGCAGATAACGCCCGATCACAATTTGCTGTGTTCCCGTTTGAAGGTTTGGAAGCGTCTCTGGATACACTCTGGCTGTTCGCAAACCATTGAACTCAATCTCCAGATCCTTGATCCCCGGATTGGTGATTTCCAGAAGAAGTTGTCGGGCAACCGCCGCAGGAGTATTCGTGCCTTCCACATGCCGAACCGAACCACCACCCAGAGATGCAATTGCCTTCAGAACCGAACTCTCAAAGCTGCTGCCAGGAGCAATCGCATGAAAGGTCGCACCCTTTCCCTTCTCTTTGTACAAGCGTTGAAGACGATTGGCAAAAGCGATGGGATCGGAGTCTGCCTTGGTGATCACACCGTCACCGATGTAAATGACCTGTGTGCCTTCTTCCACATGCTTCATCGCCTGGGCAAACGAGGTATCGAGATCACTCCACCCCAGAGGCAGATAGTCATTCAGGAAATCCCTTGCCTGGATAACATTATCTTCCGTTGCCGAAAGAGGTTCGGGATTGAGAAAAGTTGCCGAGACATCGCAGGCAGCCAATTGGAAAGTATCCTGTTTGGCCAGCGAACCTAACAACGCCGCCAGCAATGCATCCTGTTTCTGTCGGGAGCTATCATCCATGGAGCCCGAAGTGTCGGCCAGGATCAGGAGTTTCATGCGGTCGCTGTCCCGGATTAAATCTCTCGTCCAACCAGACGAATCATCGGGCGGATTGATCAAAGCCAGAAAGTAGCCATCCTCACCTCGTTGATGCGGAATGATCGTAATGGGCGTATCTTTTGCATCCACTTCCAACTCTACCTCAAAATCACTCTTGGGCGTATATTCCTGAGCAGTGAACTCCGCTTGAGCCGAATGCGAAGTCTGGGTCAGTCGCACCTCATGAGTCGGGCAAGCCAGGCGTTTCAAAGGAAGAGCAGAATGCACCCGCACATTGAGCGATAACTCCCTCAGAGGATTCAGCCTCAGCATTTCACTTTGTAAGGCGTAGCTGTACCGGATCTTGCCCTTCTTCATCGGGAGAACCTGGGTGTAGGTGATCTTGATCCGCTTTTCCGAATGGGCAAAAATGGGAAAGACCCGAGCCTTGAAGATGTTGCCACCATTCCACTCCAGAAGACCAGGGTCACGGCGTTCCCTCAAAATGGTTTCGTAGATCTCCCTCGCCCGTTGTTTCTCCACCACATCCGCTTCCACCAACTCCCCATTGATCCACATCCCAAACCCCGAAATCGACGCATCCTGAGGCAACGGAAAATAAAAAACACCTTCCAAACGACTGTTGGTGTGGTTCACAAACGACTCCTCAATCGTTGTCCGGGCAATCTGGTCCCGAATATCCACCGACACCTTATGATACCCAATCGTCAAAGGCGTATTCCGTCCCTCCACATTGGCCAGCAATGACCCCATCGACTCCGTCGTAATCACACCCTTGAAACCTTGGAGCCAATTCGGCTCCTTTGGCAAAAGTCCCGTCTGTACCTTCGCATCACTCTGACGATACACGCCCCGCGTCTTCACCTTCACCGAGTTCTCACCATACTGCAACTTCACCACCCCCTCCTCCGGCGGCATCACCTCCATCTCCCCACGAATCAACTTCACACCCCCACTCTTCGACATCTCCAACAAGGCACCCGGCCCCAAAATCAACTGCCCCCCATCCCTCAACCTCACCTGCACCGCATTGGCCCCACGAACATCCGTCCGCAACCAATCCCCTCTCCTCAACAACAATCCATTC
>CAYSOI010000205.1:0-7447 GCA_964432425.1 uncultured Opitutales bacterium
ATTGATGTCAGCCTGGGTCGGGATGAAGCGGGCAGGAAAGCTGCGTCCAGCTTGCCTACAGTGCGTGTTCTGTCGATCCGGACCGTTCCTGCCATAGAGCCCCAGCAAGATTTGGCCAAAGATGCTGTGACCGGCTGGAAGACTCTCAATGAACAGACTGCCCTCGCGATGAATGCTGCGGCTTTCTATCTGGCTCAGGGAATTGCCTCGGAGACAGGTGTGCCTGTAGGCATCATTGACCTCAACATGGGTCACCATTTCCCGATTGCGTGGCTCAGCAAGGACGCACTGTTGGAAACAACTTCGATCTTCGGGGAAAAGGCAACCCAAGTCAAAACGGTGATGGACATAATGGATACTGCCTTGACCGAGTTTGAGGACGAAGAAAAGCGTAAGGAAAATGACTCCAAACGGCCGAGTCCGAAACTCCATCCGCGTGAGGATTCCGCCTACCCTGCCGCCGGTCATAACGCCGTTTTACATCCAATGCGGGGTTTGTCCCTCAAAGGGCTTCTCCTGCAATTGGGCAACAATTACATGTATGGCCAATACGAAGGCTTGGTACGGGATGGCAAAAACGCTCGGCGGGATCATCTTGGGATGGCCTACAAAGATACTTATCACATGCGAAAGTGGTGCATCCTCCTCGAACCAGAAACCACTCCCCGGATACCCAAGCAGTGGCGCAAGGTCTTTGGCGACGATTCCCTCCCAGTCGGCTGGATCACCCCTCCTGGGTCGGGCTTGGTCTCCATGGGAAGGCATCATCGGGAGATCCGAGAGTTGCAGCGTAGGGCCGCTGACAAGGAAGTCGGGGTGGATCTGATTCTTCCCGGTATCCGGCACATCCCCTTTAGTGCCCAACCAGCCAATGAAGTCCTGCTGGGTGCCCGTTGCCTGGCGTGGCTGAAGGGTGCAGTTTACAAAAGTGGCGGCGCAGTGCCGACGGGGCCGGTATTGGACCGGGTGGACACAGATTTCTCCAGGGCACAGGTTTTCTTCAAGCCAGGCACTGCCAAAGGACTCCAGGCAGAACCCGGAGCGTTGGAGCATTTTGAAGTGGCGGGGGCTGACTTGGAATACTCCCCCGCAAAGGCAACCATAGACGGGGAAACCATCCGGCTCAGATCCGATTCAGTCAGCAGCATCCTACATGTGCGATACAACTGGAAGGAAAAGCCTGAGCAGGGTCTGACCAACTCCAACGGACTGCCTGCCCTCCCCTTCAAGACCAACGAACACGAATATCCCAAAAGGATCGACACCGTCGGTGAGGAGGCCCTGCCGGAGGAGTTCTCCTTACCTATTCCCGAATGGAAGAACGAAGGCGCGGTCATCGTCGATGGACGTCTGAAAAGGGATTTCAAATCGGGCAAAGCCCTCGGTCCGACCGGCCTTCGGGTCAGCTTTTTTGGCCCAAACCTGTACGTCAACAGTGCCTTCCTGGGTTCCCCTGCCGACGGAAAGATCCTTCCGGGTGACTTCCTCTTTGGCGTGAACGGGAAAGTCTTCGGGGAGGACATATACAAACAAGTGGCCAAGGCCATCACCTATGCTGAAACTGAAAAAGGCGGAGGTTTCATCAGCTTTGAGCTGTTACGCAACGGGGAAAAGATGACGGTTGAATTGCAGCTTGAGGTATTAGGTACTTTCAGCCCGACAGCTCCTTACGATTGCCCCAAGACCGACCGCATCGTGGCAAATGCGGAAGCTTACCTCGCCAAGTACGGCGGTGTGGTACCGGATCATCCCACTTTCATGAATCCCGATGCGATGTTCCTGCTGGCCGCAGGTTCGCCGGAATACCAGGGACTGGTCCGCCGGCATGTCTACAACCGGCTCGCCAAATGGGATCCTTCCAAACCGGTCGATACCACCGGCAGGAAAGTCCCTGGCGGCCCATGGGGCCTTTCAGTAGATGCCCTCCTGATGGCGGAATACTACTTGGCTACAGGTGACCAAGCCGTGCTGCCTTACATGAAGTTCTGTTGTGACGGGCTGACAGCCATACAAGTTCGTGCGCTGGATGAGAAAGGCCCGTGGCCCCAAGTGTATCCAGGACAAACCGGCGGGTGGCGCCACAACTTCTACGGTGGGGCCGGATACAACTCCATTCGCGCCATCAGCGTACCGGCCGCCCTCGGTTACCACCTGACCAAGGAGGCCGGGGTCCAGTACAATTTCGAAGGCTACGAAAGGGCTGTGGGCTGGTTCCTGCACAACGGGGCCAAAATCGGGGTTGTCCCTTACGGCTATTTTGCGAAGCCGCTGACTTCCGGGAACGTTGTCGATCCCGACCTGCTTGCAGCAGGAATGTTGGATCCCGGCAATGGATGTGTGGCCGGCGCAGCCATCCTCTTCGACTTTCGCGGAAACGGCCCGGTTGCCCGGACTTGTTCGCTTGTTTCCACCTATGCTTACAACAACACCGCCCATTTCCACGGGGGCAATTACTGGGCGAACTTTTATACGCCCCTGGGCGTCAGGGTGCACAGTAAGAAAGCCTTCCAGTTTTTCATGAATGGCAACCGCTGGTACCAGGAGCTCCACCGGATGCATGACTACAGCCGGGAGCACAGCCGTGGCTTCAGTGCGGGGCAGTACTTGGCGTACACTTTGCCCCGGAAACGGTTGCGCATTCTGGGCGCCCACGAATCCGTCTTTTCACCCAATCCCCCGGCAGCCCTCAATCCCGCCCTGGAGGCCTATCGTGAGCGGGATTATGCCGCCAGCGAGAAGATGGCCGCTGACGTGATTGGCCAGGGCGAAATCCATGAACTCGATCTACAAAAAGCTGTACAACTCCGGGACGCTGCCAGCCTTATCCAGAAGAGCATTGCCCATGACCTCGCCAAGGTCAGGGGGCTGATTGCAGGGGGCAAACCCTATGAGGCGAGCCTGGACTTGGTACAGCTCAAGGCGGTGATGCCAGAAGGCAGCGCTGAATTGGCAGCCATCGAGAAAGAGCTCGCAGATCCCGCGGTGAAGCAGGTGATGACCCAGCAAAAGAAAGACTACAGCACCTACATCAAGTCCCTCGCCCCACAGTATCCTGAAGTCGAGGAGAGCGGGGAAGAAGATGGGGTAGGCTGGAAGAACTTGGTCAGTCGTGAAGATTTCAAAAGGAAGGAAGAAGGCCCCGAAGCAACAACTTGGCGGATGAAGGTTGTGGAGTCCTTGTCGACGGCTCCGGAAGGCTGGATGAAGAAGGAGTTTGACGACAGCCAATGGACGGAAACGACCTTGCCAATTTCATGGCATTTGAATCACACCGCACTCTTGCGGGCACCTTTTGAAATCACTGACAAGAGGGAGGTGAAATCACTGCGCCTCAGCCAGTATGCTTTCCGGCAGGAAGAGATGCAGGTTTACATCAACGGCGGGTTGATTGCCAAAATCAGTGCGTCCGGGGGCGGGAGTGGCATCACCATTCCGCTCAATGATCACGCATTGAAATTACTCAGGAATGGCCGCAACACATTGGCCGCAACCTACAAGAACACCTGGCGTTGGGGACGGTATTTTGCCGGAAGGGAGACGGAACACAGTAACAGCGTCTACAACAGCGGGGTTCACCTGATCCTGGATATGCAATCGAAGTGAAACGAGAGGAAAATTTAGAATGCTGAAGAAACTGATTACAATCCTGGCACTGGCAACCTTTGGCGTTACCTCTGCACAGGGAACCGAAAAACTTCCCGTCAAGATCTACATCCTCGCGGGGCAGTCCAACATGCAGGGCAAGGGGGCGATCGAGGGGGATCATGGAGGTTCGCTCCGTGGTCTCGTCAAGAACCACCCTAAGCAATACCAGTTCCTCGTCGATGGGAATGGCGAGTGGGTGGAACGCAAGGACGTCTGGGCCTTTCTCGACCAGGATCCCCGGGACGCCAAGTACGGTGGAATGATGCCGGGCTACGGTTCCAGTGGAGGGCAAGTGGGGCCGGAGATTGGATTCGGTCACAAGATCGGCGACCACCACGATGAGCAGGTGCTGGTGATCAAGGCTTGCTGGGGCGGCAAGAGTGTCGGTCACAACTTCCTGCCACCGAGCATTGGAAAATATCCCAAGCCCATGGTCCCCAACGACCCCGGCTTCTACTATCACGAGATCCTGCGAATTGTTCAGGACGTGACCGAAAACATCGGCACCTACTTTCCGGACTACCAGGGGCAGGGCGTTGAGATCGCTGGCTTCTGCTGGCACCAGGGCTGGAACGACCAGTACGGCGGACTGGATCTGAAGTACGAAACCAACCTTGCCGCCTTCATCAAGGACATCCGCAGTGTGGAACACGGCCTCGGAGTTCCCGGCCTGCCTTTCGTCATCGCGACCAGCGGCATGATTAAACCCGACTCCCCCGTGGTCCAGGGCCAACTCGCCATCGGCGACAGCAAGAAGTATCCGGAGTTTGTGGGCAACGTCGCCGTCATCGACACCCACAAGCCCTACGGACCCGACAAAATGACCTTCAAGTTCGACAACAATGGCGTCACTGAAAAAGTCGGCTACCACTGGAACAACAACGCACGCAGCTATACCAACATCGGCATCGCCATGGCCGGCGAGATGCCCAAGCTCGAGCGACCTACGCAACCTTCACGCTTCAGGGCTTTCGGCACCAAGGCGGGCATCCAACTGCATTGGCAGCTAGGCACACAGACACCCAAGGGCGTGGAGATCTTGCGTAACGGCAAAAGTGTCGGTGCCAAGCTCTCCCCTACCCAGACCACCTACACCGATACCTCAGCACTTCCCGGAGCCAATAGCTACGAATTGATTCTCGACATGCCCTCCGGCAAGAAGAAGTTCAGCGACTCCACAGACACCTCCGTCACCAACCTTGAAGGTTATCGCAGCTTGGAGGGCATTATGCTCAGCTGGGAAGCCAGGGGCAAATACGAGGCATTTCGCATTTCCCGCGATGGCCAAGTCATCGCCGATGCCGTTGCCGCCGACCTTCGTAGTTTCGAGGACAAGACGGCTCCGGCCAAGGGCAAGGTCCGCTACACCCTCCAGCCGACCACCGGCAAGGTGACCCCAGCGGAGTGCGTGGTCAATCTAGGGTCGGCCAATACGGGTGGCGCCATCCTCTACGAGCCTTTCGACTATCCGGCGAGCGGGGAGGAAGTCCAGATTCTCAATGGCAAGAGTGGAGCCCTCGGAACCAAAGGCGGCTACATCTATCTCAGCGGGAAACCCGGACGTGAACCCGCCATCATGGCCAAGAGCCTGAAGTTTGGTGCCCTCCCCGTCACCGGCAACAGCGGCAGCACCCACCGATGGAGTGAAGGTGGCTACATCGAACTGGATGACAGCCTCAGGAAGGCCGGCTTGCTGGAGGACGGTGCCACCCTATGGCTGAGCTACGTATTCATTTCTCCCACCAAGCCCAAATACACACATCGCAGTGGCGGCGGCATGTTCACCCTGCGCAGTGCGGACATGCAAGAAGGTGTGGGTTTCAAAGGTAGCTCTCGTCAGTATGAGACGGTCGTTGTCATGGAAGGCAAAGAAAAGGCCGTACGGATCACCGGCACCCGGCCGAACACGCCGATTCTCGTGGTGGGCCGCATCACCTGGGGCAAGGATGGTGAGAATGATGCCTTTGTGCCTTTCTTCCCGACTCCTGACCTGAAATGCCCTGAGGAGCACGGCCGCAAATCCGCACCCTTCAATATTGACCAAAGCAAGATCAGTCGCCTGGTGCTTCACGGCGAGGGCCAGTTCGACGAGATCCGCATTGGCCCAACCTTCGAGTCCGTCGTCGGCGGCGGTAACAAGTGAAGGTTCCCAATAAAAAAGTGACTGGAACATTTATGAAAAACAGAACACACCGACTCAGATCTCCACTATCCCTGGCTTGCCTGGTCATGCTTTTGGCCAGTGCTTTCCTTTCGGCAAATGACCCAGCCCCAGAAAAGAAGAAGCTAAAAATCGTCTTCCTCATGGGTCAATCGAACATGGTGGGATATTCCCATCCGAGTACGGCTTGGTACCTGACCCAACCCATGTACGTTCCCCCGCCTGAGACGGCGACGGCCAGATCCCAATACTACAGTGGGGACTCCTTCTACTGGCAGGGGTTGGACTTCGCAACTGGCTCTGAGGAATTCGTCGCCAGGGGGAAGGCACTCAAGGACGAACGTACAGCATCCAGAAAACACTGGCGTCGGTTGGTCTACGGAAATTTTGGCAGGAACCCGACGCGGAATGACTGGCTCCCGGAATATGGCCCGGCACCCAAGACCGGAACGAAGCACATGTACCCCTTCCTCAACAAAAAGGCCGAGGAGGAAGGCATACACAAGCGCATGGTGGAGTTCATCGAGTCGCCGGAAAACCAGCGCCACCCGAAAGTGGCCATCGCCGAGTTGGGCATGCGTGATGAGCGGATTGCTGACGACATCCAGCGTGTACGCGACATCTTCCTCAAGGGAACCCAGCCAGGGGATTTCGACAATCTGGATAAAGCCATAAAGGAGTTTGGCCGGGTCAACGCGGAAACCCGTAGCGAGTTTGCTGAATTGGTCAGAAAACACGTCAACCTGCCCATCGCCAAACGCACCAGGATCACCGCTCTTGGCCAAGTCAGTGGCGAACCCACGGGGTTCAATCAGGATCAAGTCACCCAAGGAGTACTCTCCGTTGGCTATGGGAGGAATACCACTACGTCCGGACCGGAATATGCTTTTGGCATCAGCTTCGAGCAACTGGTGGACGGGCCGGTTCTGATTGTGAAATGCTCCTGGGGGGGAACGAGTGTGCATGTCCCCTGGCGTCCGCCCTCCCTTGCCAATGCCGAGACCCCGACCGAAAAGGCCACCCGTGAAGCGGCGAACCAAGCCGGCGCAGAGGATGCCAAGAAGGCGGGAATTGAGTTTACCCCGAAACCGCCACAGACCGGCACGGGTAGTTGCTGGGAACGAACCATGGCTCACATCCAGAAAGTGCTGGCTAACCCAGGCAAGTATCACCCTGATTATGATCCGAAAGCCGGTTATGAGCTCTCCGGCCTGGTTTGGTTCCAAGGCTGGAACGACCTGGGCAACCCGGCCTACGGAGAGCAATTGGTCCATTTCATCCAGGATTTCCGCAAGGAAGTGGAGCAGCCCAAGCTCCCGGTCGTCTGCGGACTGGTCGGCCACAGCTCCTGGGAGCAGACCACCTTCGATGGAAATGTGAACAGCGGCATGCTCCACGCCGCCAGGGAGCCTTCACTCAAGGGCTCCGTCGACATCGTCAACACCGTGAAGTACTACCCCCTCGAACTCGGACTCGCCAAGTCCGTCAAAGCCGCCTTCGGCGAGGAAAGTGCCGAATACAAGAAAGCCGTACAAATCACCAAACGCTCCAGCAGCAACAGCGGCCTCCATTACTTCGGCAGTGCCAAGTTCCTCTGCCTCACCGGCAACGCCATGGCCCGCAGCCTCGCCAACCTCATGG
>CAYSOI010000206.1:0-7432 GCA_964432425.1 uncultured Opitutales bacterium
TTAGGCTTTTGAAACCTCCAAATCTATTCGTAGCAGAAGATGCAAAATCTTCTGAAAAACTATCGGTATTTTTGGTTGATTTCGCATCGCATTTGGAGTGTTGGATAGGGTTGGAATCTCTTCTCCTATTGGTGCTTCATGGGAGTGTGGGTTTGTAGCCAGAAGATTCAGTGAAAAATGAACTGATCCTATATGCAGAAGGTTACAAGCCCGGCCTCCTTTAGGTGCTCTTTCTCATTACTGCCAAAGCGATGAACGCACCTCCCAGGACCATTAGAAAAATACCTGTGAATAAGGCGGAATTGATGCCTGAATTTGACGGGGATTTGTTCACTTCTTTGATTATGTAAAAGGCATCACCTGATTCGACTCCAGGCTGAGATTTATAGAGTTTTTTCCTACAGTGGCTTTGAACTTCTTGGGCTTCTTGGAAACCAACCCTCGTAGAGTTGATTTCTCCATCGACTTCATCATTTGCTTCTTACCGCCCTCTGATAATTGGCCTATTGCCAGTGGTTTGCTCATGTCACCTTTGGCGAATAGAAATGCCCATGCGTCTGTCCATACCTTGCCTGTGGCTTCATTGTAGACGTAATTTTCTCCAAACTGAAGGCCTGACAAGTCGACATATAAGTTCTCACCCGGTCCTTTTTCCACCAATTCCTGGAGTGTCATCGGGGTCGGTGGTTGCGAGGTCGCTTTTCGAGTACCTGAGTTTTGTATACTGATTCCAAGTGAGATGCCTCCGAAGAGGAGGAGCAGCATGGCTACCATCCAGAGTAGCATTTTGGTTTGTTTGGCTTTATTTGGTCCCACAGGGAGGTCTTCAACTCGGATCGGTGGCCTCATCTACGTAAGGTGCCCCACACTCCCCGCAGGCATACTCTGCCAAGCTATCCATATATTCATCTGGAATGGATGCTTCAGTACTGCAATTGGGGCATTGGATATTCATTTGCTATTCAATGGATGTGATTTGTGAAGCAACCTGAGAAGACTAGCTGATCTCCCGGATGGGTTTGCCGAAGGGGAGGAGCATCTGGGGGCGGCCAGTGTAGTCGTTGATGGTGGCATTCTGATCAATGTCGAGGTGCTTGTAGACGGTGGCCCAGAGGTCGTTGGGAGTGAGAGGGCGTTCATGAGGGTGTTCACCTAGTTTGTTGGTGGAGCCGACTACTTGTCCATGCTCCATACCTCCTCCGCAAACGAGGACAGACATGGCTTGCGGCCAGTGTTCCCGGCCATGACGTGCACCTTTGTGACCATTGTCTGCGAAACTGATCTTTGGGGAGCGGCCGAATTCACCCGTGACCACGAGTAGTACTTTTTCGGTAAGTTGGCGATTATGCAGATCTTCGATGAGGGCGGTGATGGCTTTGTCGAAGATCGGGAAGCGGTGCTTGGCGTCGACCCAAAGGTCGCAGTTGGCCGCATGGGAATCCCAATTGTAGAAGCCAAGTTTTGGGTACTTGAGGCCTGATACAAAGGGGTTTTCCATCGCTACAGTGACAAAGCTGCTGCCAGCTTCCACAAGTCTGCGGGCCATCAGAGCCCGTTGCCCCCAGGCATGCATGCCGTAGCGTTCGCGGAGTTTCTGGGGTTCCTTGGAAAGATCGAAGGCGTCGTGCATGCGGGGGCTGGTGAGCAGGTCGTAGGCTTGTTGATTAAAGCCGTCCATCGCTTCCATGGCTCCGCTGGCATCGACATCGCGGCGTAAATTGTCAAACTCTCCCAGTAAGGTGGCCCGGTCATCCAGACGGTCGGCGATTTTATTGTTCAGAAAAAGGTTTCGGATTTCAAAATCTGGGGAACTGGGATCTCCGCCCGCAGGAAAGAAGTTGTACTTCATGCCCAGATAGGCGGAACCTTGAGCGTAGGTGTCGACTTTGGAGCGACTTCGGTCTGCCGCCGAGATGCAGTTGGGAATTCCGGCGTCGTAGCCTTCCCTCATTTTTGAAATGATGGATATGACAGAGGGGGCATCCACCAAGGTGCCGGTTGGCGTATCCGGAATGCGTCCGGTCATGAACCTTTTGCTGCCTCCGCCATGGTCATTGAAGGTGTGGGCAATGCTGCGGATCAGTGTGTACTTATCGGCACACTTGGCGTGCATGGGCAGGAGTTCACAGACATCAATCCCGGGTACATTGGTGCGAATTGGATCAAAAGTTCCGCGGTAATCCGAAGGCGCATTGGGCTTCATGTCATAGGTCTCCATGTGCGGAGGCCCACCAGCCAACCAGACGAAGATGACGGAAGTATCCGGTTTGCCCTTCTTGCCGGATTCAGCCCGTAACCGATAATAATCTCCAAGTCCCAACCCTCCGACTCCTAAAGTTCCAGCCTGTAAAAAGGCCTTGCGGGAAAACGATGCGGGAATCCTCTGCTCACTCATTAGTCAACCTTTCTTTATGATTTTATAGATGCAGAAAAGGTAGCATTGGCTTCAGTTTCTGTCACCAAGGAAAGCGAGGAAAAGTCTCACACAAAGGCACGAAGGCACAAAGGGGGATTGGTTGGAGTTTCCCAATCCATTCCAGAATTCTTCAGAATAGGGGCAAGGGAGTTGGGGGCTTATTCGTTGCCTTGGTGGAAGTGAGCAATAGGAGGGGGCGAGAAGAGGGAATTTGGAGAAGATCATATACAACAACTTTGGTCTGGATGAATCCGATGAACAGGACGAAATCTTCGCCATCCTTTCGATCCTGTAAATCCTGTCTAGGAATTGTTGCCTGAATGTTATGGCATTTTGGAGGACTTTTATCAAAGTACCGACTTATGAAACGTTTATTCTTACTCTCTTGTTGGTTTGTGTTTTGTGTAAGTGGTTTGAGTGCGGATTGGCCTTTTTGGCGAGGGGATCTGGCAGGGTCGGGAATCTCAGGGGAGAGTGATTTGCCCACCGAATGGGGACGTGAGAAGAATGTGAAGTGGAAGGTGGATCTACCTGAGCCCGGCAATTCAACTCCAGTCATTTTCGGGGATCGCATTTTTGTGACTCAGCCCATTTCCGAGACCAGCATGCGGACCCTGATGTGCCTCGACCGCAAAACCGGGAAGAAACTTTGGCAAAAGGGCATCAAGTACACCAAGAAGGAGAGGACGCACCGCACCAATCACTACTGCTCCGCCTCTCCAGCGACCGATGGAGATAGGGTGATTGTGGCCCATGGTTCTGCTGGACTCTTTTGTTATTCTCCAGATGGCGAGGAATTGTGGAAACGCGACTTCGGGGCCATTGATCATGTCTGGGGAAGCGGCAGTTCTCCACTGATTTACAAGGATCTCTGTATTCACTACTATGGTCCTGGAAAAGGAGCCTTCTTAGTTGGACTGGATAAGAATACCGGAAAGACGCTTTGGAAGTTTGATGAGCCCGATTGGAAGCCGGGTAAACGTACCGATGGATTTCGTGGGCAAAGTGATGGTGGAATCGTTGGATCCTTCAGCACACCCATTCTTGTGAATTCCGGAAAACGGGACGAGTTGATCATGAGCTTCCCGATGGAAATGAAAGCCTTCGATCCATCTTCCGGAAAAGTGCTCTGGACCTGCGAAGGCTTGAATCCATTGGTCTATACATCTCCTGTTTATGATGGGAAGACCGTTGTGGCTCTCGGTGGCTACTACGGTAACTCCATCGCTGTAAAAACAGGAGGCTCCGGAGATGTCACCAACCAGCGACTTTGGCAACAGGTTCGCCACCATGGCGGCATCGGTACAGGCGTCGCCAAAGATGGCTTTTACTGGTTTAATAATTCCGCTGGCATTGTCTATTGCCTCGACCTCAAAACCGGTGAAACCAAGTGGAAAGAACGCCTCCCTGGAAAAGGTAACTCTTGGGGCTCCTTCACCTTGGTAGGGGACAAGATCTATTCTCTTAGCCAGTCTGGCGAAACCGCCATCTTCAAAGCCTCGCCAAAGAAGCTCGAAGTCATCAGCCATAATGTCCTGGAAGAGAAGACCAACTCCTCCATTTCCGTCTCAGACGGAGAGTTGTTCATCCGCACACACAAAGCGTTGTGGTGTGTGGCCGAGGGGTTAGTTTCTAGTTCTGCCAGATCATCACATTTCTCTCCATGACCAAAAGATGCTTTTTTGAAGTTGGCCTCAAATTGCTTGGCGTTTACTTAATCCTGTATGCGTTAACGTATGGTTCCCCTTCCGTGATCAGTTATTTGGTGTATCAAGACACGGTTGTTGATGATTCCTGGATGAAGGCCACATTCCTAAATGGGATTGCTCAATTTTTTCTACCAATGTTTGTCGGGATTCTGTTTTTACTGTTTGGGACGAAGATAGGAAAATTGGTAATTGGAAACTCTTCTGAGAGTTTAATTCAAGGTAATGAAATCAACCGTTGGAAGCTCTTTGATGTGCTACTGAAAATCCTGGCATTGTATTTCCTGTTAAGTTCCTCGGGAGCCCTTGTCGCCACCTGCTATGAAATTTTTGCTGTTTCCTTAGGAAGTGAAACCTGGGAGAAGGAGCAGCTGAATAGTGATTTTATCTACAATATTGTCACCGTTATCTTTGCTGTTTTACTTCTCAAAAACTCCAAGTGCTTCTTCAGGTTTTCGAAGGTTGATATGCCGGATATTAAGATCTCTTGAAACGGCTGAATTCGGACCACATTGGCTCACGAGTAGACCAATCTAATCAACGATCCGAAAAGTGGTGGTGATTGGGAAATTCTTAGGGGTGCTTATTTCGCAACTGTGAAGGCTTGAGTGACAGTTGTTTTCATCCCTGTTGGGTGCTTTCATTCACCCAGCGATTGGGGTGCGAAAATCTATCAAGGATTTATAGATTTTCTTCCAGTTTTCAGGGCATTGATTTACGCAGATATCTAAGTCCTGAGTCAGGATGTCTGACCCCAGAAGTATGGAGGCATATCCACCTGCAACAACGAATTCAACTTTGTGGGAATTGAGTTGCTTGAGTAGCTTCAGGAAGTCCATCGATTTGTGATTGGGAAGTTTTTCGAATTTTCATGGCTAAATTCATGGCACGATCATGTTGCAAGCAACGCTCTTCAGGAGTTAGTTGAAGGTTTAATTCGATCAAGGACATATCAAAGCCATAATCCACTGCTACTTCCCTAGCAGATTTTTCTGTCTGGGAGAAAGCTTTTCCTTTCGGATTCATGTGGGAAAAATGCCTAAATCCAATTCGGTTTTGGGCGATGCTTTATGGGTTATTTTTCCTTCAAAACCTTCTCTATGGATTTCACTACTTCCCCAGCAAGAGCCTTTGACCCTTCCGTGGTGAAATGAACGTTGGCTTTTTTTTGAATTTGCTCCTGTCTTTCGATGGAAAATGTATATAGATCGTCCGTTGGAATGCCCTTTTCTTTCATGATCTTAGAAGCAATTTGATTGTATTTCAAGGAATCCCCTGTCACTCGGCCCTTGGAACCTTTGGGGACCGGAGTGGTATTTCTCCAGATCAGTTTGGCTCCGGTTTTTTCCAGTCTTTCCACCAATTTGCGAAGGTTCTTTTCGTACTCTGCGGGCGGGACTTGCTGGTGGCTATCCTTTGAATTTGGGTCTGCGAGGTTACTGCCGTCTTTGCCCATGTATTTCAAGTCATGCAATCCCCAGTTGAAATGAATGATGTCCCACTTTTTGCCTTCGCCCCCGGTTTTCAACCAAGCTTCGATTTGTGTCAGTCCCTTGGTGGTTGGGCCACAATTGGTGAGCGGGCGATGCACATTGGCTTTCCCTTTCATCAAATCCCGAACTGCGACTGTATACCCAATGGAAATGGAGTCACCAATGAGCAGAACTCTCGGCAAACCCTCCACATCTGTGACCGATTGCATGGGGCCACTCTTGGTTGCCTTTTTCTTCTTTGGTGCGGCATCCGCAGTTGTAGCGAGGGAGGCCAAAAGGGTGAGAGCCATGAGACAGAAGTGGAGGGAACGTTTCATTTTTCCATGATTTGTTGGGCTTCTTTTCCTGACAATACTAAAAACTTGATTCTTCTCCCAGACAGAGAAATCCTGACTCATGATCTTTCGGATTTTGCTGAGCTGTTGCTTTCTTCTCTACTGTCATGCTGGGCTTGCCGCCAAGGAGAAACAGAAAACGAACTTTATCGTCATTTATTGCGACAATCTTGGATATGGTGATATCGAGCCATTTGGATCAACCCTGCACCGAACTCCAAACCTCAACCGGATGGCTGCGGAAGGCAGGAAGTTTACTCACTTTTGTGTGACGGCTGGAGTTTGTACGCCTTCCAGGGCTAGTTTAATGACGGGGTGTTATGCACAACGGGTGGGGATGCATACGAATCCTCGGGATGGCTGGGTGTTGCGACCGGTTTCCCGGTATGGACTTCACCCGGAGGAAGTGACGATTGCGGAGGTGCTCAAGGCGCAGGGGTATGCCACGGCCATTGTGGGCAAATGGCATTTGGGAGATCAGCCGGAATTTCTGCCGACCCGGCAAGGATTTGATTGGTTCTATGGCGTTCCGTATTCGGATGATATGACGGCACGGGTTTGGAACAAAGATGGTTCCCAATGGCCGCCGTTGCCTCTCATGGAAAATGAAAAGGTGATCGAGGCTCCCTGTGATCGCAATGGCCTGAGCAAACGGTATACGGAAAAGGCGATGGAGTGGATTGCAGAAAATAAGAATCGTCCCTTTTTCCTCTACTTTCCTCAAGCGATGCCGGGGAGTACTTCCAAGCCGTTTTCCAGTCCGGCATTTCGTGGCAAGAGCAAGAATGGTCCCTGGGGGGATGCCATTGAGGAGCTGGATTGGTCCATGGGCGTGATGCTGGATCAACTAAAGGAATTGGGCATTGCAGAGCGAACGTTGGTAATCTGGACTTCGGACAACGGAGCCCCAATTAATGCGACCAATTTGCGGAGAGGTTCGAACCAACCGCTGCATGGTCGCGGGTATTCCACAGCGGAAGGAGCCTTTCGGGTTCCAACGATTGTCTGGCAACCTGGGAAAGTTCCCGCCGGAACCGTGTGTGGTGAATTGGCCTCCACCATGGATTTGTTGCCCACGTTTGCGAAGTTGGCCGGAGGAGAGGTTCCTAATGGTCGGAAGATTGATGGGCATGACATTGCCAAACTCCTCTACGGTGAAGCCGGTGCGACGAGTCCTCATGAAGCGTATTACTACTACCAGCAGGACCAGTTGCAGGCGGTGCGGTCAGGTCCATGGAAGTTGTTTCTATCCGTTCAATCTCCCAAATATCATCCACACTTTAGCAAATCAACAAAGCCGCAGAACTTGCTTTTCAATGTAGTTGAGGACATCGCTTGCCGGAACAATGTCGCCAAAGAGCACCCTTCTGTTGTGGCCCGACTTGAAAAACTAGCGGAACAAGCCCGAGAAGATCTGGGAGATGTCGGACGGAAAGGGAAAGGCCAACGAAAACGTGGGGAGATTTCAGGAAAACCTAAACC
>CAYSOI010000207.1:0-7398 GCA_964432425.1 uncultured Opitutales bacterium
AGGGAATCTGCCATAAGAACGATTGATTGAGGTTGATAAAAAACCAACAACTTCAGGCATCCACCTCAAATTCCATTGCCAGTGTATCGCCGAAAACCACCTTTGGTGACAGATTAACCGGTCTGAATTTTACCGGCAATCTACATTAGAATTGTAGCCATGAAAAAACTAACCCTTACCATCCTTACCCTAACCCTGGCAGCATGCTTATCGCTGAATGCAGCCGATGAAAAAGCTGACGTTACTGTCACCATCAAAGGTACCGACACCATGATGTATGATAAGACCACTTTTGAGGTCAAATCCGGCCAAAAAGTAAAACTAGTTTTCAAAAACATCGGAAAACTTCCCAAGCAAGCCATGGGGCATAACGTCATCATCCTAAAAAAAGGTGTGGACGTCGCATCCTACTGCACAGCTGCCATCAGCGCAGCTCCGGAATATTTTCCAAAAGATAAGAAAGACGATGTGGTCGCAGCCACCAAGCTCCTCGGGCCTGGTGAGACAGACACCATCATCTTTACCGCACCAGCACCTGGCGTATACGACTACGTCTGTACATTTCCAGGTCACTTCGCCCTCATGAAAGGCAAAATGACTGTGAAATAAAGCTTGGTTACCTGCGTGTAACTTCTTTAAAAGCACTTTGATGCTGAAGAAACCCGGCAAATCGCCGGGTTTCTTGTTATTAGAACTACTCCCACTGTATAAAATCCACATCCGAATGAACGACCAAATCCAGCAACAAGCCAAAGAACTCGAAGCCGCAGAAGCAAAAGGTTTCGGATCTGCCGTTAAAGTTTACACAAAATACTCTGGCCCAGGCTGGGTACAAAGTGCGATCACCTTGGGTGGCGGTTCATTATCAGGGGCATTGTTCCTTGGTATTCTAGGAGGGACCAGCCTACTCTGGCTACAGTTGATCGCCATCATCATGGGAGTGATCATGCTGTCTGCCATCAGCTACATTACGCTTTCGACCGGCAAGAAGCCGTTTCATGCGATTGTGGATCATATCAACCCGGCATTAGGCTGGGGTTGGATCATCGCGACGATAGCAGCCAACATGCTCTGGTGTATGCCGCAGTTCAGTTTGTGTTTTGCTGCATTGCAGAACAACCTCATTGGCAAGGAAAGCATTGGAGATACCACAAACGTCAAAATCGGCATCTCCGTAGTCATCCTGGCTATTGCGTTCTTCTTTCTGAAACTGAATGAATCTGGAAGTAAAGCCGGGAAAGTCTTTGATATTTTCCTCAAAGTCCTGGTAGGTGCCATTGTGCTCAGCTTTTTCACCGTGGTGGTGATGTTAGGATCTTCTGGCGAAATTCAATGGGGAGCCATCTTCAAAGGGTTCATCCCCAATCCAGGCCACTGGACGACGCCTGGTGGGGAGATTCCAGGTCTACTGAAAACTTTACCGGAAGCCTCCCAGACGTTCTGGTCTGAGGCCGTAGTCAAACAGCAAAGAGCTATCATGATTGGTGCAGCAGCTACGGCAGTTGGTATTAACATGACCTTTCTGCTACCCTACAATCTATTGAGCAAGGGTTGGAACAAATCTTTCCGTGGCATGTCTCGTTTTGACCTCTGCACCGCAATGGCAGTCCCGTACATTCTGGCCACCAGTTGCGTTGTCATCGCCTCAGCCTCCATGTTTCACGGAAAAATTGATGAAAAGCTGTCCAGCGATGACCCTGCCATCATCCAAACCAGCCCCAATTACGAGAACGTAAAGGCTCAGATTCTCACCAAAGCTGCAACTGTCGATAAAGTGGAAACACAAAACATCACTGACGAAGCCGCTCTGGCTCTGGTGGCCGCATCCACGAAAGAAGAACGTCAAATCGCCTCATCACTGGTGAAACGCAACGCCTTTCAGCTTTCTGAAGCATTGGCTCCTGTTCTAGGGAAAGAAAAAGCCAGCCTGGTCTTCGGTTTTGGTATATTTGGTATGGGTTTTTCGACCATCATTATTCTCATGCTCATCAACGGGTACGCCTTTTGTGAACTGTTGAACAAGCCCCTGGGTGGCAAGACTCACCTCGCAGGCTGCCTGGTGGCTGGAGTATGTGGAGCGATCTGGCCTCTTGTATGGGATGGTCCTGCCAAGCTCTGGCTGGCCATTTTGGTCTCAGCATTTGGAATGATGCTCCTACCGATCGCCTACTCCACTTTCTACATGATGATGAACAGCAAGAAGGTGATGGGAGATGAAAAACCCAAGGGAGAGAAACTCCTCATCTGGAATATCCTCATGGGTATCTCGGTCCTGGGTGCTTTCATCGCAGCCATTACCGCGATTATTGATAAAGCCTCCAACCCGACCGCAGGATTTGTTGTCACCACAGTGGGTGTGATCTTTGCACTAGCCTTGGCCGCCTTTGCAAATACTCCCAAAATTGATGATTTGGAACAACGGATCGAAAAACTGGAAAAGAAATGAGAATATTCACATTAACTCTGTGTTTATTTTCCATCACCACTCCCCTTATCGCGGGAGAGGTGATTTCTCTCTTTGGCGGGAAAACCCTGAAAGGCTGGACCAACAAAGAAGGTAACGCTCCAGGAGCAGGCTGGAAAGTTGAAGACAACTGCATCGTCCGCAGTGACAAAGCTGGTGACCTCTACACCCAGCAAAGCTTCAAGGACTTCGAGTTTTCGTTCGAGTGGAAGATTGTGGCAGGTTGCAACAGCGGCGTGAAGTATCGTGTAGCCGACTACTCAGGAGCCCTTCTCGGACCAGAGTACCAAGTGCTGGACGATGCCAAATGGAAATATGAACCTGACCACAAAGGAGCCACGGCCAGCCTCTATGCCATCAAAGGTGCGTCGAAATGCAAAACCCTCAAGCCGGTAGGAGAATTCAACACTTCGAGAATCGTAGCCAAAGGCAACCACCTGGAGCATTGGCTCAATGGCGAGAAAGTCATGGAAATGGACATCGGCTCGGCAGATTGGAACAAAGGTCACTCTGCCAGCAAGTTCAAGAAACGTCCGGATTTCGGAACCAAGAAAGGCCGGATAATGCTTCAGGACCACGGAGGCAAAGTCTGGTACAAAAATTTAAAAATCCGGGAATTGTAAAGTGACGCAAGCTTCCTGCGTGCGAAAGAAACTCTAACCGCCCGTTAGCCGTTAGCAAACGCCGCGTTTGCCAAATTTTATGATGCAGAAACTGATTTTGTTTTCTTGCCTCCTTGGAGCCACCATCTCCAAGGCTGCAGAGATTCGTATGGGTGTGAAACCGGGGTTGAAGTTTGATCTTCCCGGATTCCACGCAAAACCTGGAGAAGAGGTAGAGCTCATCTTCACCAACAACGATGAGATGATGCACAACATCGTCTTCACAAAGCCAGGGACGCGACTGCAAGTCGTGGAGGCGGCCATAGCACTGGGAGCGGAAGGTCTCGCCAAACACTTTGTACCGGAAATACCAGCCGTTCTCGCCTCGACGCCCGTTGTCCAACCAGGGCAAGCCTTTACCCTGAAGTTCAAAGCCCCCAATGAACCTGCAGAGTATCCCTACGTCTGCACCTTTCCAGGCCACGGCTTTGTTATGCACGGTAGCATGTTTGTCGCACAGAAAAGGCCTGCCGCACTGGATGCATTACTGGCAAAAGCAAAAACCGAACCGGGTGCAGAAGTCTCGGAGATGCCTTTGGCCAAGGCCAAACTCATGAGGACCTTCATGCCTGGCTCCAGCCCGGCAGCGATCGCCGTCGCCCTGCCGGGAGGACATTCCTATTGCTGGGACGCAGGCAACTGCCGACTCCGGTATGTTTGGCGAGGAAGGTTTATCCAGAGAAACGGGAGCTACGGAAGATGGAGAACTCTACCGACCATCCTTGGACCAGTTTATTATAGAGAGCCCTCCATGCCCTTTCGTTTTGAAGGAGATGAGGAAGTTCCAGCAACACAATTTCTTGGCTACCGGTTCATTGATGGCATTCCGGAGTTTCGCTACCAACTCGGCAATTACGAAGTCCGTGAATTTCTGGCCAAACTCCCTGGCAAGAGCGGCCTGATCCGTCGCTTCTCCATCCAAGGTCTCCAAGGCAAAGCACTCCTCTTTCAAAAAGACCTTCTGGCTGGAGTGGAAATCCATTCCGACAAAGGGACTTGGGATGGAAATATCCTGAAGTTAACACCGAATGAAGCCGAAAGCTTTACCTTGGAAATGGTCGAAATCCCCAATCAGGCTCCGATCGAATACTGGAGCATGGATGACTTGAGCCGCTCCTATCCTAATAAAGGATCTCTTGCAGAAGGGCATCTTGGAAGAGCATGGAAGTTCAGTAGTTCACCCTTGATCAAAACCCAACATGAGTTTGCCGAATTTCAAGACGCCTTTGCGGTTTCCTTTTGGGTTCAGGTTTCGAATTCCAAGGGGAATATTGCTTCCTTTTGTGGTTGGGGAGAACCGGGACAAGGACCTACTTTATTCTATCAGGGTCTGGGAGCTGGACTTCAAGTTGGGACACCACCGGATATACCCGTCAGCCAGGGAAATTATCTGGAGGCGGAACATGCCAAAGTGCAAGGGGCTGCGAAACTTTCCAAGAACCAAGGCCATACCGGTTCCGGCTACGTGGATTACAATGCGGCCTCTGGCGAAAGTATAGAATGGAATACCAGCGTAAAGGACCCCGGAAAATACATACTGCGTTTTCGCTATGCAGTGGCAGGCGGAGCACGTCCTCTGAAAGTAGTACTCAATGACAAAACCCTGGCTGAGAAAGGGGATTTTGCCGAAACCGGAAGTTGGACAAACTGGAAGAACCTCGACTTCCCTGTGACTCTTCAGAAGGGCAAGCAAACCATTCGCCTTTCTTCTATTGGCAGTAGCGGACCCAATGTGGACCATTTGTCACTGCTTTATCTTGATGGTAAGGAAAAGGACAAAAAGAATGAGAAGCCCCCCGCGGTTCCAATACCTCCAGAGAAAGGCCATGCCTTGGAAAAAGAAACCTGGCATCACATACTTGCTAATTACTCGGATGGAAAACTGACTCTTTATGTAAACGGGAAACCCATCCAAACCAAGGAGTTTTCAACAGAAACCTTTATTCCCAGTGCAAAGTTTTATCTCGGGCCGATAACATCTGGAAACCCTTATTTGATGGATGAACTTCGCCTCTTTGCACGTTCTCTCTCCGATGCTGAAATTCAGGAACTCTACAAACGATGAAATCCCTACGTATCCTTTCTACCTACATCGGCTTTTCTCTACTGACGAATGCCGCAAATATTACAGACTACTACAAACTGGAAAGAGTCCCGTTACCTGACGCTTTGGTAAAGCCCAACTCCGCTGCAACTCAGGTGGACGGGCTCGATTTCTTTCCGGATGGTCGCCTGGCCGCCTGCTTTGTGGACGGGCATGTCAATACCTTGAGACCCGAAACAGGGGAGTGGAAGCTCTTTGCTGAGGGGCTACATACTCCATTGGGAATTGTCGTTTTGAATGACTATGAAATGGTGGTTGGGCAACGACCGGAAATTACCAAATTAAAGGACACGGATAAAGATGGAGTTGCCGATGAGTTTGAAGCTCTGAGCGATGCATTTGGCATCTCCGGGAATTACCATGAATTCAATTTCGGGCCTGTTCAGGATAAAGACGGCAACTTGTTCTTTGCCCTAGGAACTGCCTCCAGCGGGGCAGGAGTGCGTTACGAAAAACGCGGAGTGTTCAACAAGCTCAGTTACATGGATCGTATGTATTCCTGCGTGCCGTACCGAGGGTGGGTCCTGAAGATCACACCAGAAGGCAAGACCATCCCTTGGGCCTCAGGGTTACGGACTCCCAATGGACTTGGTTTTGACCTGAAAGGAAACCTCTTAGTTACCGACAACCAAGGCGACTGGGTCGGCACTAGCAAGATGCACCACATTGAGAAGGGCAAATTCTATGGACATGCTGCCAGCCTTTTGTGGAGAGAAGGCTGGGAAGGCCGGCCATTGAATCGCAAAGTCTCAGAATTGAACTCACTGCGTACTCCTGCCGCCATACTATTCCCACACGGATTGATGTCCAACTCTCCATCGCAACCATTGGTGGATTCCACCCATGGCAAGTTTGGGCCGTTTTCCAGTCAACTGCTGGTTGGTGAAATGAACAAGGGGCGCATCATGCGGGTAGCCCTGGAGGAAGTGAAGGGCACACTCCAGGGAATGTGCATCCCTTTCTACGATGGAGCTGGCCTTCAACGCGGTAATAATCGCCTCGCCTTTGGACCGGATAATCGCCTTTGGGTGGGCCACAGTAGCCATGGTTGGGCAGGGGACAAGGGTCTCCAGCGTATCACATGGAATGGAAAGACTCCACCAGAGGTCCACTCTATGAAAATCACTCCCAAGGGCTTTGAGCTCACCTTTACCACCAATGTCGAAAAAGCATTAGCTACGGATCCTTCCAATTATGCCTTCCAACGATACTTCTACAGCTATCACCAAGGCTACGGTTCACCCCAAAGAGAGGTCGAAAAACTCGACGTTAAAGAAACCAAATGGCTTGGTGACCGGAAGGTCTTGTTGGTCATTGGGGAAATGAAACCTGACCGAGTCTATGAACTGCGTTTCAACTCCAAGTTGGGATTGGTCAACAATCTTGCCTTTTACAATGCAGTAAAACTTCCTTGAAGAGCCCTTCCTCGGAATATGGATATGCTGCGGGAAGAACTGGAGACTCTGAACAATTAAAGCGTTTCGGTCGGCTTTGTGGTCTCTTCTTCAGTTGTTGGCTGTGGGGTTTTCTTCTTTTTCCAGCGGCGATAAAAAGTGATTGCAGGAAGCAAGAGGAGTCCACTGACCATTACGTAAGTAGATGGCTCAGGAACCGCAGAGTAGGTAAGGTACAAACTGTTGCCACTATGGGTAATGCCCCACTGATGGAAAGGGTCGTCCCACTGCTCATAAAAATGAGTATAATCAATCTCGAAGTGGTCCGCATCAAACCCTGAAATTCCACCAGCGGCGGTCACAATTGCCCATTGATGGCCAGAAGTATGGGTACGATTAGCAGCGGGCCTCTGAGTTCCAGCGAGTGAACCTAGTTGGTTATAGGGTGAATTGAAGCCGTCAATCGCCGCAATATCAATGAGGATTTTATTGCCAGCACTTCCACTGATTGTAAGAGCTCCAGAATAGGACATGTGATCCCAGCCTAATCCGTCGTCATTGGCATCTCCGGCATCCCCATCAAAGTCCGTAATTTCCCAGTGATAGGTCATTCCCTGATTCCAAGTCCCGGCTCCAGTAATAGAGATTTCCTCAACAGAATAGGTGTCTGCGAAGTCACCTGGCGAAATAATTCCACCATCGGCGACATTGGTATCACCTGAGATCGCACCTTCCCCTTTCAACGTTTGACCAGAGGCAATCTCAAAAGTGGAG
>CAYSOI010000208.1:0-7389 GCA_964432425.1 uncultured Opitutales bacterium
GGAGGGAGGGGCGGCGCAACCCAATGCGTCGTCCCTACCCCTATCGAGTACTTCGAGTCTCAAAAGGAAATTATTTTTGAGAACCACTATAGACTTCGGTAATACTCAATCAAGGCAGAGGAATGAAAGGCAAAGGAATGTTTTGTGAGAAATGTTTCCAGGCAAGTGAGGAGGGGTTTTCTTTTCAAGGGGCTGGAATGGCCAAAGTAGGACGGTCTTCAGGCCGTCCAAGAGTGTTTCGAATCCAGATAGCAGGCGAGGGAGGGGAAGACTGAGTCGCACATGGTCAAAAAGACCCAAGCATCGAAATCGCCAGAACTTGCTGGCACCCGCTCCGGGGTGCATGGTTGTTTGATCGATTCCGTGGGGTCTCGTTCGTACCTCACGTAACCCCAGGCTAATGGCTTTGATCCCTCCGGGATATTGGGTTCGCTCATTTTGGTCATGATCGCTGATATTTGCTGGCATCCCTTCAGGATGCGCTCAGTTTTAGGAGCTTCCCGGAGGTATCTCTCGTACCTCGTTCAACCTCCGGCTAATGGCTGAGATCCCTCCGGGATATTGATTCAAGCGATTTCCTTGGGGGTATCGTTCGTACCTCACTTAACTCCAGGCTACTGGCAGTGAATAAGGGTTCACTGCAGGGTTAAGGCATTTTGGGCTTTTGGAGTTGTTGGATGGTTTTCCAGGTTTTTTTTGTTCTCCATGCTTGGTTTTTGAATTGTGCATCCCAGATGGCCAAACCGATGGAGCTGTCTTGCTGGAACCATTGCAGGTGTTTTTGTAAGCCTTGGTTTTGCCATTCATTTTTGTGGCTGGGCATGCCGAAGAGGAGTTTGGGAGCGTGTTTCCCGGCAGCGGCTTTCATGAAGTCGTAGGATCGCCAGCCTTCCGCTTCTGCTCCAGTTTGGTCGTAGCCCATGACGTGAAGACCATCGACCAGGGGGAGGATTTGCTGCCACCAGCTTTGGTTTGGGGCGTTCCACTTGTAGGCAAATGTATCCACGGTCAGTTCTTTTTGGTGTTGATGGAGTTTTTCGGATAATTCTGCCAGGAATTGGAGAAATGCGGCTTTGGAGGCTTCTTGTTGGCCTTTGCCTTCGAAGTCGATGTCGATTCCATCGAGCTCCAGTCTCAGGGTCTCTTGTACGAGGGTTTCCACAAATGAGGAGCGATGCTGGTCAAAGGCTGTGGAGGCGAGTTCCCAATCGAAGCCGAATTCTCCGTTGTAGACGCATAACAGGATTTTCACTCCATGGCGTTTTCCCCATTTTCGGAATTCAGCAACTTTGGCGTCATGGATGGGGGTGTACCTGGTTACATATTGGAGGCCGCCTTGCTTGGTTGGGGTCCAGAATTGTAGGCCGAGGTGGCTGATGCCGTGCCTGGGGCCGAGGCCTTCGTAGGTTTCCTCCAGTCGTTGCTGGGATGCTTCTATCGCATAGGGGGGGACCCATGTCATGACTCTTGGGTTCTGGGCAATGATCTTCCCGCTCCAATGTATGGATAGGAGAAGGAGGAGCCCACATGCCTGGAGTCGTGGATTCATGGTAAATCCCTCGTTTTGAGGAATTCGAATGATGGCTTGGTGAGGCCGTTCTAGAGGCGGAAACCGCTGGGGATGATGGAGTTTTTGATGACTACAGCGATGCCGTCTTTGATGACGATGCCGTTTTTGGTGTAGTTGTGATTTTTACCTGCGGGGTCGATCTTTACGTTGTCGCCGATGCGGGCATTTTTGTCGATGATGGCATTGCGGATTTCGCAGTTGGCTCCGATCCCGATGGAAGGGGCTTCGTCTCCGGCATCATCGAGTTCGGGATGATCTGGGTCGACTTGGTCACTGCCCATCATGATGACGTTTTCCAAGGTGGTGTCGTGGCCGATTTTGGCTCGATCTCCGATGACGCAGCGTTTGGCGGTCACTCTGTCAAGCATGCAGCCTTCGCCCAGAATGATGTTTTCTGCCTGGCAGCTGATGAGTTTGGAGGCGGGGAGGTAGGAGTTGAGGCCGTAAATGGGTTTGTTTTCATCAAAGAAGTCAAAGGGCGGGACCAGATCGGTCAGTTTCAGGTTGGCTTCAAAGAAGGCGTGTACGGTTCCGATGTCTTCCCAGTATCCGTCGAAGAGATAGCTGCACATTTTGGAGGTGCCGAGGAGGTGGGGAATGATTTCCTTTCCGAAGTCATCTGCCTCGGATTGGTCTTCCAGTGCATCGAGGATGCATTTGGCTTTGAAGACGTAGATTCCCATGGAGGCGAGGCAGTACTGGGCATCGGCGGGTTTATCGAGGCCTTCGAGGAGTTTGCTGCTGAGGGTGAGGGACTGGATGACTTCTTCTTCCTGTGGTTTTTCGACAAATTCGGAGATGGTGAGGTCGTCCTGTACCCGCATGAGGCCAAAGTCCGGGGCAAGGAGTGAACTGACGGGAGTTGCGGCAATGGTAATGTCGGCTTCGGTTGCCAGGTGTTGGCGTATGACGTCATCAAAATCCATGCGGTAAAGTTGGTCCCCGGAGAGGATGAGGAAGAGGTCGTCGGGTTTGGCGCCAAAGTGGATGATGTTCTGGCGAACGGCGTCGGCTGTGCCTTGATACCAGTTTCCACCGGTTTCTTTTTGTTCTGCGGAGAGGATGTCTACAAAGCCACCGCCAAAATTATCAAATTTGTAGGCATTTTGAATGTGTTTGTGAAGGGAGGCGGTATTGAATTGGGAGAGTAGATAAATTTCGTTGAGTCCGGAGTTCAAGCAATTGCTAATCGGGATGTCGACGAGGCGGTATTTGCCTCCCAGCGGGACGGCCGGTTTGCAGCGAAGTTTGGTAAGTGGGGAAAGACGTGTTCCACGTCCACCACCCATGATGATACTGATTACTCTTTTCTTCATGTTCTTCCTTCCATTGGTTAATTGCTTGGCAGGCTGGGGTTTTTATTGAAGGTAGTGGCGTCATGTGTGGCATAGTAGGATATTTAGGCAAGCAAAAGGCAGCAGGAATTTTGTTGGATGGTCTGCAAAGACTGGAATACCGCGGGTATGATTCTGCGGGTCTGGCGATTTTGGAGGATGCAAACTGGCAGCATTTGCGCCGTACGGGCCGGGTGAACAATTTGGTCAATGCGGCGAGTTCGAAAGAGTTGACGGGTACGCTGGGCATCAGCCATACCCGCTGGGCAACGCATGGGGATGTGAGTTCCGAAAATACGCACCCGCACCTGAGCAGCGACGGGAAGATTGCTCTGGTGCACAATGGTGTGATTGAGAATTACCGTGGCATTCGGAAGTTTTTGAAGACCAAGGGCTATACTTTCTCCTCGACGACGGATTCCGAGGCGTTGGTGAATTTGATTGCCTATCACTACGCCAAAGAGCCGGAGGGAGAGGAGCGATTTTCCGAAAGTGTTCGGAAGAGTTTGCTGCATGTGGAGGGGACTTACGGGATTGCGGTCGCTTGTCAGGATTGTCCAGAGCAACTAGTGGGAGCCCGGAAGGGATCTCCGTTAATTGTGGGCGTGGGGGACGATGAGACGCTTCTGGCCAGTGATGTGGCGGCATTTGCTCATCGCACGAAGAAGGTGATTTATCTCAATGACTCCGAGATTGTGCACATTACCCCGGAGCGTTTTTCCTTAACCACGATCAGCCAGGAGGATGTGGAGGCAGTGGTCCACCGGGTAGACTGGGAAATTGAGGAATCGGAGTTGGGGCAGTTTTCGCACTACATGGAGAAGGAGATTTTTGAGCAGCCGACGGCACTGCTAAATGCCATGCGGGGCAGGTTGGACGAGGAGGAGGGGACGGCCAAGTTTGGTGGTTTGAATCTGACGGCCTCGGACCTTCGCCATGTGGACCGCATTCTGTTTTGTGCCTGTGGTACGGCGTGGCATGCTTGCCTGGTGGCGGAATATTTGATTGAGCGTTTTGCCCGAATCCCGGTGGAAGTGGAGTATGCTTCGGAATTTCGTTATCGGAATCCTCCTTTGGACAAGGGCACACTGGTCTTCGTGATCAGCCAGTCCGGGGAAACGATTGATACGTTGGCGGCTCTCCGAGAGGCTCGACGGAAGGGCTTCCGGACTTTGGCCATTACCAATGTTGTGGGCTCGACCATTGCCCGGGAGACGGATGGCGGGATATTCCAGTATGCCGGTCCGGAAATTGGTGTGGCTTCGACCAAGGCGTTCACTTCGCAGCTTTTGATTTCGGCCATGGTGGCATTGTATCTTGGGCGTCTGCGGGATCTGAGTTTTCGGGATGGCCTGGAGTTGATTTCGGCTTTCAAAGCGGTTCCTGAGCAGGTGGAGAAGATTCTGACCCTGGCTCCGAAGATCCATGAAATTGCCAAAAAATATGCCCAGGCTGAGGATTTTCTTTTTCTTGGAAGGCAAATGATGTTTCCGATTGCTTTGGAGGGTGCCTTGAAGTTGAAGGAGATTTCCTACATCCATGCGGAAGGGTATCCGGCGGCAGAAATGAAACATGGTCCGATTGCCCTGATCAGCGAAACTTGCCCCAGTGTTTTCTTTATCAACAACGATGAGATGTACCAAAAATCTTTGGCGAATTTGCAGGAAGTTCGTGCCAGAAAGGGGAAAGTGATTGCGATCACAACGGAAGACGCCAATTTTCCTGAAGATCTTGCTGATGATATTATCCCAATTCCCGCTGCGGATGAAGCGGTTTTGCCAATTTTGACATCGATTCCTGTCCAACTTCTTAGCTATTACATTGCTCTGGAAAGAGGTTGTGATGTCGACAAACCTCGGAATCTCGCCAAATCCGTAACTGTTGAATAACTTTTTTCGATGCACATTTATCCATCATCTTCCGAATTTGAGAAGCTTGCCGCAGAGGGCAACATTGTGCCTGTCTATGCGGATTTGATGGCGGATTTTGAGACGCCAGTGTCGGCTTATGCCAAGCTCAGCCATCAGAAACCCTGTTTTCTTTTTGAATCGATTGAGGGGGGAGAGCACTTGAGTCGCTACACGTTTATCGGCTTTGGTCCTCGTAAAATTGTTACCGCCTGGGAAGAGGAGACCACGATTGAATATGCCGATGGCCGGACAGAAACTCTTGAAACTCCAGCGGACCCGCTGACGTTGATTGAGGACGAAATTGCCCAATGCAAACCAGTGACTTTGCCGGGGATGCCTCCGTTTATGGGCGGTGCTGTGGGTTATGTCGGTTACGAATATGTCCCTCGGATCGAGCCGACTGTTCCGGTGGCGACCTCCGATGAACTGGGCATGCCGCTGATATATTTTCAGTTTACCGACCAGTTTGTTATTTTTGACCGTGCCCGGCAGACGTTGCGGATTTGTGTTGCGACCCACACTGGAGAAAATCCTGCGGAAGCTTACCAAGCCGCCAAGCAATCGATTGAGGAAGTGGTGAATTTACTGCGTAAACCCAGTGTTCTGAGCCCTGCCAATCTGGAGGAACCGGGAGACATTGAGGTGCCTCCGGGAAATTTCAGCCGTGAAGACTTTGAAAGTGCCGTCGCTCAATCCAAACAATATGTCTGTGCCGGCGACATCATTCAGGTTGTGCTCTCTCAACGTTTCAAAAGACCTTTTGAGCGGACGGCGTTGGATTTGTATCGTGCGTTACGGGTGATCAACCCTTCTCCCTACATGTTTTTGATGGAGACCAAGGACTTTGCCCTGGTGGGAGCGTCGCCGGAAGTCCATGTCCGTCTCACTGGGCAAACGGTGGAGATCCGACCTATTGCCGGCACTCGTCCCCGAGGGGAAACTCCTGAGAAGGATGTCGAATTTGAGGAAGATTTGCTGGCCGATGAAAAAGAACGTGCGGAACACCTGATGCTGGTGGACCTGGCCCGAAATGACATCGGCAGAGTTTGCAAATTCGGGAGTATCCACGTTCCCGAATACATGGTGATCGAGCGGTATTCACACGTCATGCACATTGTTTCCCAGGTGATGGGAGAGATCGATGCTTCCCACAATGCTTTTGATCTATTGCGGGCAACTTTCCCGGCCGGGACGGTCAGCGGAGCGCCGAAAGTCCGTGCCATGCAGATTATTTCTGAAATGGAAGGCTCTACCCGTGGCAGTTATTCCGGAGCTCTGGGGTATTTTGGTTATGATGGAAACCATGATTCCTGTATTGGCATTCGCACCGCACTTCTTAAAGATGGTCAAATTTACATACAATCTGGAGCAGGTATTGTAGCGGATTCTGTTCCTGCCAACGAATACATGGAGACGATCAACAAAGCCAGGGGGATGCTCAAAGCCGTAGCCCTTTGTGAGAAGTTTTAAAGGATGAGCAGTTCGGACCAAAAGGGATATTACTCCTCCTCGGATGGAAAATCCGCCCTGGATATCTATCTGCGGGAGATTGGGCGATTTTCCAGAGTTACTCCGCAGGAAGAGATTGAACTGGCTGCCCGAATCAAAGCCGGGGAACAGGAAGCCCGGGAAATCCTCATCCGGGCCAATCTTCGTCTCGTTGTGAAAATTGCCCAGGATTATTCCCATTTGGGCCTTCCACTGCTGGACTTGATCAGTGAAGGCAACCTTGGCCTGATCAAAGCGGTGGAACGTTTTGATCCCAGTAAGGGCGGGAAACTCAGTACTTACGGTGCCTGGTGGATTAAGCAATCGATCAAACGTGCCCTGGCCAACCAAAGCAAAACCATCCGCCTGCCCGTCCACCTTGTTGACAAGATTGCCCGACTAAAGAGAACGGCCAACCAGATGGCCGAGGAATTCGGTAGGGATCCGACCGATGAAGAACTTGGAGCGGAACTTGGAATTGCTTCCAGCAAAGTTGCCGAACTGAAGGTGCTGGCCTTGAAACCGACCTCTCTTGATGAACCGGTGGGTGACAGCCAGAGCAAGGATTTGAGTGAAGTCATCGGTGATGATACCGCCATTTCTCCTTCCGAAGCCTTTGCCAGTAAGGACATGAATGACGACCTCAAGGCCCAACTGGACCAACTGGATGAACGGGAGGCCAACATCATTCGCCTGCGGTTTGGCTTCAATGGCAAGAGACCCATGACCCTGGAAGAGGTCGGCGAGCACTTTGGCATTACCCGCGAACGGGTCCGCCAACTTCAGAATATCGCCTTGGTCAAAATGCGGTCTGGCTTTGCCCGTGCCGGTCAATTTCACTCCAAACAGGAACTTTTTGAGAAAAACCTCCGGGATGAACAAAACAAAATCATCCAGGAAATTCTTACCCAGGCCAAAGAAAAGGCAGAAGCTGCCGAATCGAACAGGAATTAAACCTAAGTTCCGCAGTTTGGAGCAGGGAATAACGTCAACTCCCATGATGACCCCTGGAGTATTGGAGTGATGGAGAGTTGGAGTGTTGAATCAAGTGTATGGAGCCCAAATCCCATTACTCCGGCATTCCAAT
>CAYSOI010000209.1:0-7385 GCA_964432425.1 uncultured Opitutales bacterium
TATAAAAGGGAAAGTCTCCCCAATATACATCCTTTCCTCGCTGGCTGTCAAAACAAAGGGGCAAATCGGCCAACCTGTCTCAGGCAGAGGTTGGAGGCAGGTTGTGGAGGTCACCCCTTGTTTTGGGCTACCAAATCATAAAACTCATCAAACAAATAATCTGCGTCATTGGGACCCGGAGCTGCCTCTGGATGATACTGCACAGAGAAGAAAGGCAGGTCCTTATGGCGGAGGCCTTCCACGGTCTCATCATTCAAATTGATTTCCGTGACGATTGCCCCTTTGTTCTCCAAGGCCTCTTTCGTGGATGCAAATCCATGGTTTTGTGAAGTGATGGAGACTTTTCCAGTTTCCAGATTTTTCACTGGTTGGTTGCCACCTCGGTGACCGAATTTTAACTTAAAGGTTTCGGCTCCCAAAGCATGAGTGATCATCTGGTGGCCAAGGCAGATCCCGAATGTGGGGAAGTGTTCGATCAGCTTGCGAACATTTGCATGAGCATAGGTTACCGGAGCCGGGTCTCCAGGACCATTGGACAAGAACAAGGCATCTGGTTTAAATTCCATGATTTCTTCTGCCGGTGTTTTGGCAGAAAATACATGAACCTCAAAACCATGTTGTCTTAGTTTTCTGAAAATCGATAACTTTGCTCCAAAATCATAAGCAGCTAAACGGTATGCTTTGGGCTTCGGTTTACTGGATGAAAGGTCAGTCCCCTCAATGGTGAATGGCTGGCTATCTTTGAAATCACTATCCCATTGGTAGTTGCTAGTTGTTGTCACGGATTGCACATGGTCTACGCCTTCCAATCCTCTGGAATGACGAGCCAGCTCAATGGCTTCTTCTGCGGATAAACCATCCGTACTAACACAACACTTCATCGCTCCGACACTGCGCAGTCTTTTTGTCAATGCCCGGGTATCAATTTCAGCAAGACCTGGAATTTTGTGAGTTGCCAGGTAATCCGACAAATTTCCTTCACTACGCCAATTGCTGTGTATCTTGGAAAACTCCCTTACGATGAGACCCTGCACTTTGGGGGTCGCGGACTCTACATCTTCACTATTCACCCCGTAATTCCCTATCTGAGAACTCGTCATAGTGACGATTTGCTGATAATAGGAAGGGTCCGTGAGAATTTCCTGATACCCCGTCATACTCGTGTTAAACACAGCTTCACCTGTAACATGGCCACGATGGCCAAATACCTGGCCTCGGTACACCGTGCCGTCTTCCAATGCAATTAATCCGTCTTGCTTACAATTCATAGGTGACCGCATCCAAAGAATCCGTTCCCGGACGGCAATCTTCTTTTCAATAAATTGACGCTGGATGACTTTCACCTCAACGGTTGACGAAATGATAACTCCAGTTAACTTTCCAACCCTCCGAATCCTGATGTATCCGATTGATCAACTTAAAAACTGGCACAGTGGCCAAGGCTATTGGCAAGACATTCCGCCCGAGGACTGGAATCGCTGGGTATGGCAACTTCAGAACCGTATTACTCGTATTGAGCAACTCGAAGAGTTAATGGAGCTGACTCCTGCTGAACGGGAAGGGTGCCTTCAAGCCAATAAGAAACTGGCATTGGCCATTACTCCGTATTTTTTTAACCTCATTGATAAGGATGACCCGAATTGCCCCATTCGCAGGCAAATCATCCCAAGAGGCGACGAGCTTTTGGTCAATCCACAGGAGATGCTGGATCCAGTTGGTGAAGAAGACTCCATGGCGGCGCCAGGCATTGTCCACCGTTATCCTGACCGCGTCTTGTTTCTGGTCACTGATCGCTGTGCGGCTTATTGCCGATACTGTACACGAAGTCGGCTAGTTTCCAATGCTCAGGATTATAACTTTCATCCTGAACTGGATGCGGGATTGGAGTACATTGAAAAAAATCCTCAAGTTCGTGATGTCTTGCTAAGTGGCGGTGATCCGCTGCTACTTTCTGATGCCAAACTTCGCTATCTTCTTACTCGGCTTCGGGAAATTCCTCACGTAGAATTTATTAGGATTGGATCTCGGATCCCAGTCTTCCTGCCTCAACGCATTACCGATGAATTGACTCGTATTTTCCGTGAGTGCGGCCCCATATGGATGAGTATTCATGTGAATCACCCAAGGGAATGTACGCAGGAGCTTTATGCTGCGTGTGAAAAACTGTCTTTTGCAGGAGTGCCTCTTGGGAATCAGTCTGTGCTGCTCAAAGGAGTAAATGATTCATTGGATACGATGAAGTCACTGGTGCACCGTTTGCTTCAGATGCGTGTTCGACCCTACTATCTATACCAATGTGACTTGATTACGGGTAGTTCTCACTTGCGATCAGATATCGCCAAAGGGTTGGAGATTATTCATGGGCTTCGAGGGCATACGACTGGTTACGGAATCCCCCAATTTGTAATTGATGCCCCTGGAGGAGGTGGAAAGATCCCCATCAATCCTGAATATGTGCAGAAAATTACTGAAGCCGAAATTGTCTTAAAGAATTTTCAAGGAAAGGAATACCGGTACCCTCGTTCCACCCCACTTCAGGAGAATGATTTGGATTTTCTTCGAGAAGGGGCGGAGATTCTAACTTGAGGTAAAGTTTATTTCTTGGTCTCCCTGTGTAGAACAGTGCTATTCACTATTATTAGCAGCTTTGCGGAGATGTGGGTGAACCAGTAACCAGGTTTGTAGATCCGTTGATAAAGGTGAGACAGTAAACCCTGTCGCATCTATCACAGTATTCTTAACAAGTGGGTTATTCGCTTGGAGAGTCATATGATCAGACCCAAGCCCTACTCCTATTTCAAAACCATCAAACCAACCGTCTCCATCTGTATCGACTTTTAAAGGATCAGTTCCAAGTCTGGCTTCGTACTCATCCGGTAGTCCATCTCCATCTGTATCTGGGCCGTATGCCGTAGGGATGGTGGGATCTTCTCCTAATCCGATTTCTATTGCGTCTGTTACATTGTCTCCATCGGTATCGGGATTGTGCGGATCCGTGCCCCAGAGCAAGTATTCAGCTCCATCCATGAGAAGGTCTCCTTCATGATCGGGATCATTCATATTTGTACCGATCGCCTTTTCTTGGGTGTCAAAAAGTCGGTCATTATCAGCATCAGCCAATACAGGGTCTTGGTGAGGAGGTATTATAATTTCAATATCATCCATCGTAAGCTCCACTTCAGGTGGTTGTGGTGGCTCAGGAATGGGGATCGGAACATTTGCAAGTAGGTTGGGTATGCTGATATTTGGGATCTCAGCTAGAATATCGTCAGAAAGTGAGCCATCAATTTGACCTTTTAGTTGCTCAATCAAATGAGCTGGAAGATTAGCTCGCTGAGCACCTTCTACGACCCCTTCCAAGGTGCCTTTCAGGGATTGAGCGATGATATACTCCTTGTTAGGTTTCAACTTGTTGGTGGAAACTCTCAATTGAGCCAGAAAGCTGGTGATTGCCCCTCGGTTGGGGTTTCTCTGGGAAAGGTGATTAATGATTCCTTTAATTTCTTCTCCAAGTGGGCTATTCACTGGCAGAGCTGCTTGAAGAGATAACGAAAGTTGTGATTCCGTAATTTCTCCAGATTCGAATTGTGCGTACATCGCCCCGATGTCATCTGTAATGCCGAGTAGATCGCCATTTTGTGATAGGACACTGACCAAGTTGGAAACTTTCGCATTTCCTTTAATGGCTTCTTCCACTGAGAAGGTTAAGGTATCCAGTGCAGCAATTTGAGAATCCACAGTTTCAGATGCACTCTCTGCAGCTCCAGTAAACAGAGATCCAGCAACCTGAAGGAGTGTTTCTATACCAAAGCCTGCAACTGCCGGTACAAAGATGGCACCTTCTGCTGTACCCGAGGCACCAGCATGAGCTGCTTCACCTAGCTCTTTATTAATGTTGTTATCATCGGCTGATTCGCCTCCAGAAGCAGGGTCTATGCTGGCGCCTTCATTTGTCGCCCCACTATCAGTCCCATCATTATTTTGTTCCGCATTTTGTTGAGCCTCATCAACGGCATTGGACATTTCAGATACGGAAATATTTCCCGTAAGAGATGCTGCATTTTGAGTGGTTGTTTGGATTTCCTGTGCTTCTTCGGGCGATACCGGAGCTTGGAATGTCGACCCAATTTGCTGACCAGTGGCAGTGACTTGCACTAAGGTCCCTTGCCCAGGGCCAACAAACATTGAATTCCCGGATGGGTCTGTGAATTCTACATTTCCATCCAGCATACTTAAGCCACCAGATATGATGCCTGAGTTGGGATCTTGCAGAATTGTCAACTTCCCGTCAGTTCCACGAATACCAGCGATACCGATGGGGGATTCGATTTCAAAAGAAGACCCATTCTTTAATTTTTTGACGTTGAAGACCATCTCACCATAAGCCAATTCCAATTGAGTTGTGGATTGACTCGGCTCTTCCTTCAGATCCTCAACCTTTCTTCCTGACTCACGAAATGCTCCCTGTGTAAATTGCTCAATTATGAGCACTCCATTTGCATCTAATGTTGTTACGGTTCCGTTGGAGAACAATAAAACTGCTTTTGAATGATCTCCAGTAATTACCTGATGACCGTCATAGATCGTTTTTCCGGCCGTTACTTCAGTTTGAGGTAAGAATGTATCAGATTTGATGTTCTTAACATTTACGTCACCATTTATGGATACAAGGATAATGGCACCCTTGCCTTCTTCTGCCCCTTGTGCCAACAACCCGAAATTCAACTGCCAAAAGAATAGTAGGCAGAAAGAAAGGAGCGGAGTGTAACTATAGCGGAGCATGAGAAACGGTGGGTTGAACAGTATACTACCTTGTTTTGAGAATCTCCAGTGTGGGATGAGTTAGGTTTTCAAAGAACAGGGACTCTTTAACAATTAAGGGGTTCTGTGTAGACCTAAATGGAGCTTCTTTGTTAATTCGCAGCCCCGGTCATTTTAGCGTAGGACGCTTCCATGGTTCCTTGTACCATCCCGCGAGCGGCTTGTTTCGCCACTTCTGATATAGTGGCGGGAGGTTGAGAGGCTGCGATGACTGCCAGAGTAGCGGCAGAAGTTCCTCCATAAGCGGCAGAACGGGCGATGGCTTTGAGGTCCAAATTCTTTTGGGCTCCTGCGGTGATGGCTCCTTCTGCTGCACCTTTGCAGGTTGAGAGTGTAATGCTCTTAATTTCCGTCAGGGAGTCTGCTTTTTCAAACATAGGAGCAGCAAAGGAAACTGTTCCGAGGACAGTTCCACTTGCGGAAGATTGGGCAAATTCTGGTGCTTTTTCCAGTGGCCCATTCACTACAGCACCATAGGCTGCTCCATAAGAGATGGCTTCCGCTAAGCCAATCAGTTCTTCATGTTTGAGATTCACGTGGGTGATATCTCCTGTCAGTGAGGCAATGCTACCTAATGCAACACCATGAGCTGCTTGTTCAATCAGTTTGCCGGCGCCCGATCCCAGCGCCTTGCTAACTTGCTGGTTTGTGAGTAGCTTAGCAATCCCACTGGTTGAGCCTTGGGCCACACCTTCTGCAAAATGGGAGAGCTGAACTGCAGATAACTCGATCCGGCGCCCGATTTCGATTGTAGATGAGCCCGCGGCTAGTGCTGAAGATTTCAGTACGTGGCCAATTTCATCAATACCGCGCTTTTGGGACATCAGGCCAATGATGAAGCCAACTTGCATTCCCTCTACTGATCCTTCAACCAAGGTTTCTGGTGCCTGTATGTTGACGTCTTTTGATACCGCTGAGGTCATCGCGGCGGAAGCGATTCCTCCCGCGGCACCTTTAAGGAAGTCATTGGCCGGGATGGTCATGATGGAGCTGGCATGGACGGCCGAGCCAGCAAGAATTTCTGAAATACGTGCGGTATTTCTGAGGAGAAGTTTTTGTTCGTGGAGGATGGAGCGAATCGCACCTTCCAAAAGTCTTCTATAGACATTGAAGGTTGTCGTCGCATCGTCTTCCCCTTCTGCCCCCAACTCTTTGAGATAGAGTTCAACCGCAGTTTGTACAAAAGGTTGATAGTCATCATGGGTAATTTCGCCCTTACTTTTATATATAGAGGATGTGGCGCCTTCAGTGATGATTGGATAAAGCTCACGGGCTCTGTCTGTCGCATCTCTTGCGACAAGCTCTTTTACAATGCCAGAAGTGATGGATTGTTGTAGCGAGGGAACTCCCAGAGAGTTCTCATAAAGGCTTACCACGATTCTTTCCTGAGCGACAGGGTCAGTTCCCGGTAAGAATTTGTACATGCTGGAGGCCCATGCCGTGAAGGCTGCGTTTCTCAGTGCAGGACCTGCAAGTGCCGCCGGGAGATCTCCGGCCAGAGACTCTTTTACGCCATCAAAAGTGGAGATGGTGATGGAGGCCAGGGTTTTCCCGTCCAGTTGTTGCTGAGCATTGGCATAGATCCCTTTTGCATTCGCGGCACCTTCCAACAGTCCTTGTACTGTAGAGGCTCCGGCTTGGCTGGCTTGGTCCAAACGAATGGAAGGTTGAGCGAGGATGCCTTCAAACGCACCTCGTGAGATGGCTTTACATTGGGAGACGACATCGGCCTTATGCACGACGGAGAGCTGAATGATCCCACTGGCAAGGCCTTGTGCTGCATAGGTGTTGGTCATCGAATCCATATTGTGAATTCTGGCAGCTTTGTAGGTGCCGGAAAGGGCTCCTTTGGCAATTTTGCTGGTTAGGTCGTACGCATTGGTTTGGCCCTCGTCAAACAACGCAACGCCGACTCCAAATGCGATCGCCTGTGTCACCATAGCCAATTGCTGGGACGGGTCTGAATCTCCTTTCGCCGATAGCGAGACAAATTGGAAAGTTACCGTATCAGCAATGCCTTCTATCACTTCAGCGGCATTGGAGGTTTCTGCACTCAACGCACCACTTACGGCACTTAAGGTTGCGATTTGTACGACTCTGGCGATCTTTTCTACATTATGCCCAGGGGTGGTAGACGCTGCACTGACAGATTCACTGACAATTTGCTTGAGTGTTCGGGCATTTGTACCTGTGCGGAGGATCAGGTTCACCAAGTTCTGCTGTAGCGCAGCTTGCTCATTCTGGCCTGCGGTTCCTTGAACAAAGGCTCCGACATCACGCTGAATATCTAATGAAAACTTAGGATCCAGACCTCCAGGGCTTTGGCCGAAGCTTGTGAGTTGAAGAGAGAGTAGAACCGCAGATTTAGCGATTACCAGTTTTGAGAGGCTCTTTTGAAACATGGAGCTTGTTTGGGTTAGATTGTCGTTTGGGAAGTTTGGGATGTACCGTAGGAGGGGTTTAATCTAATAATGCCCCCCAAAGTTGGGTTGAGGGATGGCATCATCTAATATCTCTGACTTGCAAGGGATAGTGGAATTGCCTTGGTGATCAAGAGGAAAAAC
>CAYSOI010000210.1:0-4671 GCA_964432425.1 uncultured Opitutales bacterium
CCATTCCTTCCGGGAAGGTGAGGTTGAAGGTCAAAGTCCAGTGCACGGACTGGATCGACATCAATAGGGTACAGGTTCTGGTCAATGGCAAGCAGATGCCCGAGTACAACTTTACCCGTAAAAGTCATCCAAAGTTCTTCAGGAGTGGAGTCGTGAAATTTGACCAGGATTTTACCGTCAACTTGAAAGGCGATGCCCACATCATCGTTGTCGCCATGGGAGAGAATCACGACCTCAAAACTGGCTACGGTACCAGCACTAATTCCCGCCTCAAGCCCTGTGCCTACATCAACCCCATCTGGATCGATGTGGACGGCAATGGCTTCCAGCCCAACATGGACACCCTCGGCTGGCCGCTTCCGACCGGGAAGCAATCCGTGGAGAAATTCAAAGCGATGCTGAAGGAGAAGGGTGAGTCCTGATGAGGGCTGAACGTTCTTGTTTTGGCAAAGGAATGTAAGGCAAAGGAATGTTTGGGGACGGGCTGAAGCCCATCCTACGGGCAAAATGGCACGATAGTAGGACGGTCCTTCAGGCCGTCCATTGTCACGGTGATCTCAAGTCACCGCAATATGTTCAAATTGCCGAAAAGATCGGACTATTTTCCAGGTGTTCTGGAATGGGCGTTTTGTGGGAAGTCGAAGGTCAATACGAGGGGTTCAGTTCCTGTGTTCTCGATTTCTACACCACCGTTGGAGAGTGCGGCCTGGGTAATGAATCCAATCTCGGGATAGAGTTCGCCGAGTTTCATGTCCTGGTGATATTTCACTTCGAGTTTTCCAACACGGCCTTTTCCGCCATTGGTGTGGAACAGTGCAGGGCTCTCTGGGCAGAAGTTGGTCTTGCCGCCGGGCTCCACGATGAGGCGGAGAATGGAGCACTTCTGGTCGCCGAGGAAGTCTCCGTAAATGATCCACTTTGCGTCAACTCTGTCCCCTGCGAATTCTTCGGCGGTGATGGCTGGACGTGAATTCTTCTGGACGAAGTCCGGATCCTGGTTCGCTTCGAAGTCGAATGTATCCACCAGAAACTCCCAGTCTTCGTGCTTGTCCTTCGGGTAGTCTTCTTCCCGGCAGGCGTAAAATGCATCGGCGGCTCCAATGCTTCCATCCAGTGTAAGGTCTTCGGCCAGGAAGTGCTCGTCCATGGTGACGTGCAACTCGTGGGTGCAAAGGTCTGTCGGGGAGTGCAGCACACCATTTGGCATCACAAAGCCGTTATCAATGTGCATCATGGTGTGTGGTGACAAATGCCGAACGCCGTTGTACTCACCTTTGCCGAAACTCTTCATGCAGGCGAGGAACTGGTCCTTGGTCACAAATGGGTAGAGTCCCATTGCGGTGGTGTGATAATGCGACGGACTGACTCCTGGGTTGTCGTAGGAATTGATGTCGTACACTTCCCACTTTGCCCAGTGAAGGTGATGTGGGATTGGGTTCAGGTTGTCGAATTTCTTTGAAACAATTGGCCAAGTCGGGTCGCCGAACATGGATTTCGAAAAGGCGGTCATCTTCTCTCCGATGACTGTTTCTGGATTGGCAACGATCAAGTCCTGCAGAGAGATGACTTGGCCATTCGGAGTCAGGACGTGCGATTCACCTTCGCGAAACGGTGCTTTGTTGGTACGGGTGTCAATGACTCCGGTCACGATGGGAACGGTGCAGCACATCCAGATCTCGTCGAGTCCGGTACCGTTCATGTAGTCTGGATAGTAAGATTTCTCATCAAGGCGAATGCGTTTCCCTGGCGTACAAAATGTCCGGCCTGCATAACGGTGCAGAAGTTGCAGCACACCGTCGTTCTGGTTAAGACAATCATCGAGAACGGAATCTGATCCAGCGGAGGATCCGTCGATCACATCCTGTTGGGGGTACTCGTGCAGTTTGTCCTGGAGAATTGATGTAGAAGCAGCCATGGGTAAAGGTCCTTAGTTGAGGTTAAAGAAGCGTTTCGGGTTGGGAAATGATTTGGGCAGATTACGGAGCGAATCCTCATCGGGTCAAATGTAGAAAATCAAATCTACAGCATAGAAACATGGTTGATGACAATGATAATTGTGAATTGGATCTACGACTTTGAGCGTTGATTGGACGGCCTGAAGGACCGTCCGACGGGAAATCGTCACATTGTAGGACGGTCTTTCAGGCCGTCCATTCAACGCCATTTGACTTTTACAGGCAATTTTAACAGAACGCAGGACGGTATTTGAGGATTGGGATATTCTTACGCTTTAATGATGCAAGTAACTGGCAGCCAGGTCGAAAAGGAAGCTATTGCGGAAGGTGAGAAATCTTCTCGGTGGAAGAGTCAGGATTTATGGCAAATTCCGCTTCGTTTTGTTGGGTTGTTTGGGCTGATGTTGCCCTCTGTGGCTTTTGGGGCAGTGCCTTCTTTTGAGAAAAGTGCGGCTCCGTTTTTGGAGAAATACTGTAATCGTTGCCATGGGGAGAAGAAGCAGAAGGGGGACTTTCGATTGGACACCTTGTCGCGGGATTTTGGGACGGGTGTGGATACGGAGTTGTGGGTGGAGGTGATGGATCGGATTCATTCCGGGGAAATGCCTCCGGAGGATGAGCCGCTTCCGACTTCATCGGAAATTGAAAAGGTCACGGAATGGTTGGGAGACCGGATTAAGGAGGGGGAGTTGGCCCGGATGGCGAAGCGTCCGAAGGTGGCTCACTATCGATTGAGTCGGGAGGAGTATGCCCACACGGTTTATGATTTGCTGGGAGTGACTTATGATCCGGTCGCTCCAGGGGAGATGACGGCGGATCCGATTTGGCATGGCTTCCAGAGGATTGGTTCGGAGCTTACGCTTTCGCCATCGCATGTGGAAAAGTATCTGGCGGCGGCCCGGCAAGTCCTGAGCATTGCCTACCCTGACAATTCACCCAAATCGAGGACCTATCGCAAGGATGCCCTGGATCTGGACTGGCCCAATCGGTTGAAGCGGGAGATGCTGAAGGAGAGGGGCGTGTTTGAGGATGTTCGCCTGTTGATGTGGCCTGGATATGCGTGGCCACATGCGGAACCTGCCCATATCAATTACAACATGCCGGCAGGGTTGTATCGGGCACGGATGCAGTTGAGTGGGTTGGCTCCGGTAAACGGGAGACCGCCGCATGTGAAGCTGTATTGCAAGCAACTCGATAAGGTGGTGTTCGAACAGGACATTCTGGCTCCGGAAGAGGAGCCGGTAATTGTGGAGTTTGAGACATTTTTGAAGGGCAAGATTTCCGTGAAAATAGACAATGCCGTGCCGGGGCCTTCCAACTCCGGGAGAGCGGGGCGACCTACGGGGCAGTACGTCTTCACCACGCTGGGCGACCCCACTTCCAGGGCTCCCTGGCAACGCAAGCTGACCGATGATGAGGGCAATGCATTATTTCCGCTTTTGATCTTTGACTGGATCGAGTGGGAAGGGCCGATTGTATTGGAGGAAAGTGTGAAGAAACGGGACACCTTCTTGGCGAAAGATCAGGATGAAGCCGCCCCAGCATTGCGGAGATTTATGGTACAAGCCTGGCGAAGGCCCATCTCCGATGCGGAACTGGCTCCGTACTTGGGGATTGTCGATGGGGAATTGAAGTCTGGAGCTCCTTTTGCAGCTGCTTACAAAACCGCGATGTTGGCCGTTTTGACTTCCAAGAATTTTTACTATCTAGCCGAAGGTTCTCCCCATATGGATCGGGAAAAACTCAATGCTTATGAACTGGCCTCCCGGTTGTCTTATTTTCTCTGGAGTTCCATGCCGGATGCAGAGTTGTTGGATGCTGCAAAATCTGGTGAACTGACCACGCCAGAAGGTCTTCGCAGGCAACTCTACCGGATGTTGGAAACTCACCAAATCCACCGCTTTTCCGATTCCTTTCCCCGTCAATGGTTGCAACTGGATCGAGTGGGGGAGTTTCCACCGGATTCCAAGCTTTATCCTGACTACGATAAATGGTTGGAGCAAAGCATGGTCCTGGAAACCACAGGGTATTTTGCCGAAGTCTTTGCAAAGAACTTGTCCGTTGCGGAGTTTCTGGATTCGGATTGGACGATGGTGAATCCAAGGTTGGCCTTGCACTACGGTTTGCCAAACTTGCCGAAAGCCGGGTTTCAGAGGGTGGCTCTGCGGCCGGAAGATCATCGAGGAGGTATCCTGACCCATGCGTCTGCACTTTCCTTGAGTTCGGATGGGACGCGGCATCGTCCTGTGCATCGCGGTGTCTGGGTCTCGGAATCCATCTTTGGGAAGCCTCCGAATCCTCCTCCGGCCAATGTTGATCCCATTGAGCCCAATCCTGTCAATGAACCCAAAGCGACCATTCGCCAGAAACTCAAGGCCCACACGGAACATGCCAGTTGTTCCTCCTGTCACAAGAACATCGACCCCCTTGGGCTGGCCTTCGACAACTACGATGCCATTGGACGTTGGCGAACCGAAGAAATTGTAGCTCAAGGCCGTGGCAAGAACCCACCTGTGGATGCCAGCGGCCAACTCCCCGACGGCCGTCCGTTTTCCGGTCCAAAAGAATTCAAACAGCTCCTTCTCAACAACCTTTCTCCATTTGCCCAGGCTCTCACTGAAAAACTCGCCACCTACGCCCTTCGCCGAGCCATGACCATCGATGATCGCGACGACATCCATGCTATCGCAGCGTCCTGCAAAGATGAGGGGTATCG
>CAYSOI010000210.1:4771-7331 GCA_964432425.1 uncultured Opitutales bacterium
ATGAACATCCAAACCAACAAATGGCTCCTGAGCCGCCGGCATGTCCTTCGGGGACTTGGCGTTTCCCTTTCTCTTCCGATGTTGAATTGTATGGCTGCAAGCAAACGCCAAACTCCGAAACGCAGCATTTTCATCTACCTTCCCAATGGGGTGAACACCCTGGACTATCAGATCCTCCAGAGTGGCAAGGAATACGAATTCAGCAAGTGTTTGAAACCTTTGGAAAAGCATCGGAATCTCATCACGCCGATCAGTGGTTTGCATCACCCTGGGGCGATTGGTTTTCATCATGGTTGTCAGGCGGTTTGGTTGACAGGGGCACAAGCTGGGCCGACCGCCAGGAACTCGATTTCTGTCGACCAATTGATGGCCCAGGTCACGGCACCGCAGACTCGGTTTTCTTCGTTGGTGATGAGCAACACCGGTCGCTCTCTCTCCTACAATGCGGATGGCATTTCCATACCTGCCGAGACCAAACCTGCTCAGATCTTCAAGCGACTCTTTACTGCCCCGGAGGGTGGCATTGAGAAGGAACGTAGGCAGTTGCAAAGTACGGGTAGCGTTCTGGATGTTGTTCTTGGTGAGGCAAAGCAATTGCATCGGGAAATTGGGAGCGAAGATCGCACTCGATTGGACCAATACCTGGACTCGGTTCGCGAAGTGGAAATTCGGACCAAACGAGCGGATGCCTGGCTCGATGTGCCTCGGCCCAGGATCAGCCAGGACAAGGAACGGCGTGTGAACAAAGACGTCTCGCTGCAACAGGTCGGCGAGTACTTTCGGACCATGTACGACCTGATGGTGCTGGCTTTTGAGACGGATCTCACCCGAGTGGCAACCTTTAGCAGCGGTGACGAGGGCAAGGGGTTGGCCATTCCTGAAATCAGCATCAACCAGACCCGCCACTCCCTTTCTCATCACAATGGAGACCCTGAACAACTTCGCCGTCTCACCGAAAGCGATGCTTTCAATTATCAGCAATTCGCCTACCTGCTGGACCGTTTGCAAACGACCAAGGACGCAGACGGAAAACCTTTGCTCGACACCACTATGTGCCTCTACGGCAGCGGGATGGCTTACGGTCACAGTCATGGGAATGCCAATGTGCCCACTGTTCTGGTTGGAGGTTCAGCAATGGGGTTGAAGCACGGTCAACACATTGACTTCAACACCGGCCACTTCGATGGCTATGATCTGACCGACGCCAAGAAGCATTACCAACTTTGTTCCCGGCCGGTAAACTCCGATGCTCGACTCAGCAACCTCTTGCTGACCATGGCCCAAAAGATGGGCGTCGAAACTCCCACTTTTTCAGACAGCCTCAAAACCATAGGGGAGTTGGAAACATGAGAACAATAATGCTTTTCCTGCCCATCTTTGCATGGGCCAGTACACCGGAACCCACCGCCCAGCTCGATGCCTTCCCCGAGCCCGATGCTGCCTACTCCATCTCCGGGGAACTCACCATGGTGGACCACCTCAACCGGATGGGGATTCTCCGCGATGATCGCACGGATGCACAAAACAAGTACCACCAGGATTTGCCCCACCATTTCACGATGCTGCCCTATGGAATGGTGTACCGTTGTGGGGCTCCCGCGACTTTGAAACACATCCCGCTCGGAACGCATCTTCATGGCCAGTTCCATATCGGCCCGAAAGGCGGTTATCGAGTCAACCTTCAAAACACCAACTACAGTGCCCAGGTAAAGAATAGCCCCAATGCGTTTTCACCCGACTCCCAGTACTCCCATGCCCTGCGGTTGGAAGATGATTTTTCCTTCTATCAACTGCACGGGGCCATCTGGAGAATTGTATCGATTGATCAGGAAACCCGGAAGCTCGTAGCGGAAAGGATCAGTGGAGATACTGCCGCCGATGAAGGATTGACTGGCAAGCAGACCTTCGACTTCGACTCGGCCACTCGTGTGTGGAAAGGGCGAAGCATTGCCAATGTGGCGGATTTGGAACATGGACAGGACATTCTCTTCAATCTGACCTGGGCCACCCTTTATGGACCGGGCCGTCTGAAAGAAGTCTGGATCGGCATGGAAGCCCAGGAATTGGCCACCCAGTTGCAGGAGCACACTTTTGCGGAAAATCAACGTATTCGCGGCTTTGGGGCAAGGGTTCTGCATGTTGAACATCAGGGCCAAACCCAAGGAGTGGTAAGGGCCGTTTTGTACCAGGGTTTTCGTGAGTCCGACCTTCAATCCTTCAAGCCCAAAACGACAGGCTCCCTGATCGTGGTGGAGCCCAATCTTCGATCACATGACCAGGGCAATGACGCCATCAATGTCCGTTACCAGGCTTTCCCGAAAATAGAAAACCCACCTCCCGGACATAGCGGCTACGAAGTGGAATTTCACACCCACCAACTACTCGAAGGCATTCGCCCAGGAAGATCCATTCGCCTCCGAGCCGCCGGAGCCCCCCGCATCACCTTACCTCGGGAAGAACGGGTCAGTCCTTTCGATATCCGCCCAAGGTACCTGGAGGTGAATCCTCCCAGGGAAGAAAGCAAATAATACCATTTTCCAAAATGAATGAGCATCTGGAT
>CAYSOI010000211.1:0-7325 GCA_964432425.1 uncultured Opitutales bacterium
GGCCAAACGGGCTGCGGAAGCCTAGAAACAAGAGGTCACACCGGCCTCAATAAGAGTGCCATCTCTTGATCTTGCCTGGTCCATTCAGGCAATGATTTCGTTTTGTTCATGTCCATGAACGTCCGTCAGGCGGAAGTTTCTGCCTTGGAACTTGAAAGTCAGCCTCTCATGGTCAATTCCCAGAAGGTGAAGAATGGTTGCATTAAAATCATGCACATGAACTGGGTTTTTAACGGCTTGGTATCCCAGTTCATCGGTTTCACCGTGAGTATATCCGCCTTTGACTCCTCCTCCAGCCATCCAGACGGTAAAGGCTTCTTTGTGGTGATCACGCCCCGACCCCTGAGCCATCGGAGTGCGGCCAAACTCAGCACTCCACACGACCAGAGTTTCATCTAGAAGACCACGTTGTTTCAAGTCCTTTAGCAAGGTGGCAATGGGCTGATCCACTTGTTTGGCCTTGCCAGGGAGTGAATTGAACACACCTCCATGGTGGTCCCAGCCTTGGTCAAAAAGCTGTACAAAACGAACACCCCGTTCAACCATTCTGCGGGCCAGCAAACAGTTGTTGGCAAAGCTGGCTCCACCCGGCTTCGCTCCGTACATGGAAAGGGTGGATTTGGATTCCTGGTTCAGGTCCATCAAATCCGGGACAGAAGACTGCATCCGGTAAGCCATTTCGTATTGCTGAATGCGGGTTGCGATTTCCGGATCGCCTACGTCGGCAAGGTTAGTTTGATTGAGCTTATTTATCGCGTTAATGGTCCGGCGTCGCCCGGCTGGTGGCATGCCTTTGGGATTAGACAAAAAGAGAACTGGATCTCCTTTGCTTCGAAACTCTACTCCCTGGTAAACCGAAGGTAGAAAACCACTGCCAAAAATGCTGTTTCCTGCACCCGGATACTGACCGGTCACCATGGTGACAAATCCTGGCAAATCCGAGTTGATTGTACCCAGCCCATAATTGACCCATGAACCTATGCTTGGTCGCCCGAATTGGCCAAACCCTGTAGACATAAACATTTGGGCCGGTGCATGATTGAAATGATCGGTGTGGAGAGTGCGAATGAAGCACATGTCATCGGCACACTTCTGAAGGTGAGGCAAAAGGGAAGAAATTTGTACACCGGATTGGCCGCAACGCTTGAAAGCAAATTTGTCGCTTTTCTGAGTGCCCATCAACTTCGGTTGAGAGCGGATGAAAGCAAGGCGTTTTCCCTTGAAGAATTCATCCGGGCAAAGCTCTCCATCCCGCTTCTGCAACTCCGGTTTGTAGTCGAAAAGGTCGAGGTGGGACGGACCGCCCACCAAGTGGAAATAGATCACTTTCTTCGCCCTGGCTGGATAGTGCATTCCTGCGCTTTTCCCATGCAGATCCTGTTGGAGCAATGTGCTCAATGCGATACCCCCAATTCCTGTTCCGGAATGCTGGAACAATGTGCGGCGGGAAAGGGTTTGGATTTGTTCTTCTGGACTCATTGGGAATTCAGGATTTGGTGATGGTTTCATCCAGATTCAGGAGGGTGTTGGCGATCGCAAACCAAAGGGCCAGTTCCATGGAGTCCTGGCCAGGCGAAGGCTTGTATCCTGTAATGCCTTTGAGCAACTCCCTGGACCTCTCTGGGGCAGCTTCGATTTCTTTCTTCTCCAGTTGGTAGAGTTCAGTAAGGATTTGAATTTCCTTACTTGAGGGAGCTCGGGACAATGTCCTGCGGAAAGCATGTCGCAACTTGTCCTCGACACTGTCATTGGCCGAACACTCAGATAGAATGCTATCTGCAAAAGCCAGTGCCATTTCCACGTAGGCTTCATCATTTAGCAACGTCAAAGCCTGTAGCGGCGTATTAGTGCGGCTTCGTTTCGGGTGGCACGCAGAACGGTCGGGGCCATCAAAGTTGACGAAGCTGGGGTAGGGGGCCGCTCGTCTCCAGATGACATAGATCCCGCGCCGAAAACGATCTTCACCTTGAGAGGTTGTGTACTTGGGCTCATTTCGTCCGGTTTGTCTCCAGAGTCCATCAGGTTGAGGTGGGAAAACGGTAGGGCCATGCATCTTGGAAGAGAGCAAACCACTGACCTGGAGAGCATTGTCACGGATCATTTCTGCGGTCATGCGAAAGCGTGGGCCACGGGCATATAATTTGTTTAAAGAATCTTCATTCAAATGCTCTGGTTTTACACGGGAATCCTGTTGGTACGTTGTAGACATCACAATGATCCGGTGAATGTGCTTCATTGACCAATTATTCTCCATAAACTCCGAAGCCAGCCAATCCAACAATTTGGGATGGGTTGGAGGATCTCCCTGTGAGCCAAAATCCTCTTCCGTCGATACAATTCCTCGCCCCATCATCTGCGCCCACCAACGGTTGACTGTGACTCTTGCCACCAGAGGGTTCTCTTTGGAGGTCAGCCAATTGGCTAAACCTAGGCGGTTCTTCGGCCAGGCATCGTTCCATGAATGCAAGGCCGCAGGCGTACCACTTTCCTGCTCTTCTCCTTTATTCAGGAATTCACCTCGGATATGCATGTGCGTCTTCCTTGGTTTTTCCATTTCGACCATGATCAATGTGCTATGAGGTTTTACTGCGTCCAAATCCTTTTGAGCAGCCACTTTCTTTTGTGACAATTCCTTGTGTGCCCGATGGTTTTTCAAGAAATGATCTGCGTAGGCTTTGATCTCCTTTTTTGAAGGGTTTTTCTTTTGCAGAATTGCGAGGATATTTTTGTCAAATTTCTCTTCCCCCTTTGCGTTGTGAGGGCGTTCTGATTCAGAGAGTTTCACTCTACCAATATTTCTTCCTCCTCCGTAGAGATGTTCGAGAGTGAAAACCAGAGAGGAATCGGCTTCAGGTTCAATCGAAGACTGAAGGTCAAACTTTACCCAATGTGCTTCTCCAAACCTTGGGGCAATGGCCCATCCATTCTTGTTGGATTTATTGCCATCAATCAGTTGCTTGGGATTGAAGTTGGACTGAGAGAAACTGGCTACAGGATTGGTCAGGGAAAGGGGCGTTTCAATTCCGTCCTTATTGATAAGTTTTACCGAGAACTCTGTAAGTACAAAGTTGGGGTTATTGTTGGTCTTGTTTCTTCCAGGCCCTTTGCCTTTGAGAGAGTCGTGGGTGAGTGCATCCAGGCGAATCGCTGAAATTTTCTTTCCCGACACTTTTGTTGTGATCGTGTAAACCGCAGTGTCCCCCGGGGCTCTTCCGGCCAGCAGCGACTTATCTTTCAATAACTCGAATGGTTCTCCACCAGTTGAAACCCATTCTTTGGGATCAAGTGCTTTCCAGGTTGGCAGTTCGGCAGACTTATTGCTTAACGATAATTTGTCCCTTTTGAAGGCTTTTGTGATCTCAGGTTTTAGTGCATTTTCAAGATCCGAAAGCTCCTTTTCTATGATTTTAAGCTTAGCCTCTAATTTCTTTCTTTTTTCCTGTTTTTCAGGAGACATTGGAAGATCCATTTTGGGTCCAAAAAAATTGTACTGAACACCACCCCCGGATTGAACTTCTACAGGTGTATTATTGAAGAAGGAAAAAAGCTGATAATATTCTTCCTGAGAAAATGGGTCGTATTTGTGTTCGTGGCATTGTGAACATTCAATGGATGTGCCGAGCCATACCGTGCCGGTAGTGTTGACGCGGTCAACAACCTGGTTTGTGCGATTTTCCTCCGGATCGACACCGGCTTCCACATTGCAGGTAGGAGTGCGGTGGAAACCTGTGGCAGTTTTCTGTTTAAGGGTGGCGTCAGGAAGCAAGTCGCCGGCAATTTGTTCGATGGTGAATTGATCGAACGGCATGTCCGCATTCATGGCGTCAATTACCCAATCCCGGTATGCCCAGCTTTCGCGAATCTGATCCGCCTGAAATCCGTTGGAGTCTGCATAGCGGGCAAGGTCGAGCCATTGACGAGCCCAGTGCTCTCCATATCGAGGCGATTCCAGCAGAGAGTCGACAACTTTCTCGTACGCATTTTCTGAATCATCTGTTAAGAATGAGTCGAGTTCTTCGAGTGTTGGAGGAAGACCAATGAGGTCTAGATAGACCCTGCGAAGTAGCCGGGCCTTGTCTGTGGCCTTGGAAAACTTCCATCCTTTCAGTTCAAGCTTCTCAAGAATGAAGGCATCAATGGGTGAGCTGACTTGGGATTGATTCTTGACCAAAGGCGGAGTCGGCTTCTCTGGTTTGATGTATGACCAATGCTTTGATCCCCCGAAGAGTTGGATCGCGACCAGTAGGGTGGTTATCGAAAAAATAATTTTCATTTTACCGTGTAGATATCGCCAAAGATTAAGAATTTACACCAGAAGATTGTAAACAATTTCCCCGAGTGCTTAGTTAAGTGATCATCGAATCTGATCATTGGGGCTACTGTGAGCCCTTAGACTCGTATCATATCCTGGATATTTAGCTTAGGAATGTTAGGCGTTTTTTAGGGTCTGGTGAGTTTCTAGAAATAGAATGGAGTAGGAAAGAGTTGAAGCTGAAGAGTTTTGAGGTATGTCAGGGTAAGCTTCGCTTTGGGCTTCGACACATCATCATATTCAAATGAAACAGTTTATCTTCCTTTCCCTTCTAGCGTTATTTGTTGGTTTGCTAGGCCATGGTGCAGCGGCAAAGCCTCCCAACATTCTTTTGATTCTTGCGGATGATCTGGGCTATTCGGACTTGGGGTGCTATGGTGGTGAAATTGAAACTCCGAATTTGGATGGATTGGCTGCGGGTGGGCTGCGTTTTACTCAATTTTATAATACAGCTCGGTGTTGGCCGACGAGGGCCAGCTTGCTTACCGGGTATTATGCTCAGCAAGTCCGACGGGATGCTCTGCCGGGAGTAAAGCGTGGAACCCGACCGGCCTGGGCGAAGTTACTCCCCGAGTATTTGCAGCCTCATGGTTATCGCTCCTACCATTCGGGGAAATGGCACATTGATGGCAAACCGATGTCGTCAGGTTTTGATCGTTCGTATGAGATCAGTAACCATGGCTTTTTTCGGCTGCCCAAGTACAGCCTGAATGGAGAACTCCGGCCTGGCCGAGAGCTGGGTGAAGATTGGTATGCGACCACAGCCAAGGCGGACTATGCCATTGAATTCCTCAAGGAGCATGCAAAAGACCATGCAGACAAGCCGTTCTTTCAATTCCTTGCCTTCACGGCTCCTCATTTTCCGTTACATGCCTTACCTGAAGACATTGACCTGTTTCGGGAGCGTTATCAGGCGGGTTGGAATTCCATTCAAAAAGCTAGATGGGAAAAACAAAAGGAGCTGGGCATTGCTTCCGGTTCTCATCCTTTGCCGGAACCAGAAGAAGATTTAGGGCCGCCTTACCACTTTCCTAAAGCTTACAGGATACTGGGAGATGGAGAAGTGGGGCGGCCGGTTCCATGGGATTCTTTGACTGATAAACAAAAGGCTTTTCAGGCAGAGAAAATGGCCATTCATGCAGCCATGATCTACCGCATGGATTTAGAGATTGGAAGAGTATTGGAGCAAGTGAAAGAAATGGGGGAGTGGGACAATACTTTGATCCTGTTTCTATCGGATAATGGAGCCAGTGCGGAGATCATGGTACGAGGAGATGGGCATGATCCGGAGCAGCCCATGGGCTCTGCCTTTACCTACTTGTGTCTGGGACCAGGCTGGTCGACGGCTTGCAATACGCCATTTCGCAGGCACAAGACCTGGGTTCACGAAGGTGGCTGTGCCACCCCGCTGATTGTGCATTGGCCCAAAGGGATTTCTGAGAAAGGCAAGCTTCGCCATACGCCGGGCCATATCATTGATTTTGTTCCCACTGTTTTCGACATTGTTTCAGGTAAGGAGGTTGTGAAAAATGGAGGACCAGCCACTCCCGGAGACAGTCTGTTCACCACTTTTGAGAGGGATAGCTGTAACCAAAATAAAGAGATTTGGTTTTCCCATGAGGGGAATCGTGCCTTGCGAAAAGGCGACTGGAAATTGGTCGCTTCGAAAAAGGAGCCTTGGGAACTCTACAATCTAAAAGAGGATCGGAATGAGACCAGGAATCTGGCAGCTAAATTTCCTGACAAAGTAAATAAGATGGCTCAACTCTGGAAGAGCATGGAGAAGCAGTTTGTCAGAGATGCAACAGGCAAATGACCCGCTACACTTCCAGTAATTCATCGTAAGGAAAGCCGTGCTCTTCGTGCAAGGTTGTTAGGAGAATTCCGGATTTTTTTTCTGAACACACCTTGTGGATTAGGTTTAACGCCATTTCTACATTGGCTGGGTCAAGGTGGCTGAAAGGTTCATCCAGAAGTAGGAAGTGGAATGGTTGCAAGAGGGCTCGAACGATGGCCAGCCTTTGCCTCTGTCCGTAGGATAGTCGCTCACAGGATTGATCCAGACAGGGCTCGATCCCCAAGTCAGATGCAAATACATCAATCTGTTCATCCTCTACAGCCTTTTGCAATTTTGTTTTCAGCAACAGGTTCTGTCGGCCAGTGAGGTGGGGGAGGAGTTTCAAGTCCTGATATACAACAGAGATTTGATTTTGCCGTATGTTTGCCCATTGATGGTTGGTATGGGTTCTGGCGTTGACTTCATCAAAGTACAGTTGACCGGAAAAATTTCTGCGAACACCGGAGAGGATGTGCAACAATGTGCTTTTCCCATGGCCTGAGCTGCCCTTGATCAAATAATTATTGCTTGTATCGAGCTTGAGTTCCCTTTGCCAGATGGGATGGTTGGGCCTTGGCGTAGGGATGCCTTCGGGGAGAACGTCTTGAAGGAGGATCTGCATGATGCAGTAGATGATGAACAGGGATTCAATTAGGGAAGGTTTTTACCTTCGGCATCCCATTTGATTTCCACGCAGGGATGGCCCTGGTCATAGATGGTTTGTATGGCAATGGTTCCATCCGGGTACCAAAGGGAATGGATGCCATGGCGATGCCCGTTTTCATAGTGCGTTTCCAGTTTGAGCATACCGGATTGGTAGTAATCAATGGTTTTTCCTGAAAAGGGTTTTTCGATTCCCAATTCATAATGGAGGTCATTGGCTTTCTTTTCCAAGTGGGAAAACCCGATCGTGCGTACGTCGATTTTGTGCTCATCAAAATCAGGATTATCATGAAGAGGCTGGGAGATGTTCTCGGGTGTTGGTTTGGCTTTTACCTGAAGGTTTAGGTTTCGAATGGAATGAAGTGCTGGCAACTTTCCATTGGCTGCAGCTATCGCGATGAGTTTTCCATTCTGGGAGTACGTCGGCTGTTGAAATTCGATAACGCTTTGTCCATCCAAGGTGACCACGATAGAGTACTTACCCACAATCAGGCGAAGGTGTCTCCACTGGTC
>CAYSOI010000212.1:0-7299 GCA_964432425.1 uncultured Opitutales bacterium
GATAGGTCCTGCCCATTACGGGCGTTGTGGAGGACGGAACTTTCAATGGGCTTGCGAATTTCTAGGTATTCCTGCTCGCGTTTTGCTGTCCATCTTTTCTTTTTTCCTTTGAGAGACTCACGCAGCCCGGAGACTAGCAGTAGCCCTCTCATTGATTCTTGAATGGAGTACACAAAGCGATGGGTTGCGGCATGAATCCACAAGGGATTAAGGAGAGTTTGCCTTGCATTCCAATGAACATGGGAGAGGTTGCGTTTGTTGGGGAAATGAAAACGAACCACTTGATCGATACAGTGCTCAAAGGAGTGATGGGTCATCCTGTCTTTCTCGTCGTTCTCACGCATGAAAGAAAGCGTTCTTTGCAGTTGCAGGGTTTCTTCAGGCGAAGAAACACTCCCCATTACCATGAATAAAGAGTTTAAGTTCTGCAGTCTGGTATAATCGTCTTTTTTACCCGCCGTTACTTTCACCTTTCTGACCACCACCCATATATAAGATTTCCTCGGCAAACCGAGAGAATTGAGAGAAATCCTCGTAGAAACTGGCATAACGCAGCCAAGCGATAGAATCCACAGTTCGCAGACCATGCATAACCGCGTCGGCAATGGCACGGCTGGGAAGTTCAGAGTCGAACTCATTTTCGATTCTGCGCAAGGTATCGGAGAGAAGGGCATTGATTTGTTCAGCATCAATCGGACGTTTGGAAATCGCCCGTCTCAGACTCATGGCAAGTTTCGTCCGGTCAAAGCACTCTCTACTGCCATCCTTTTTGAGGACGGTGAGGTCTTCATGAAGAACTTCCTCAATTGTACTGAAGCGATGCCCGCAAGACTGACACTCCCTCCTTCTTCGCGTTGAAGCCACTTTGCCCGCCCGCGTTTCCAAGACCTTGAGGTCAAGGGATGAACACTTTGGACAAAGCATTATTTACTAACGAGAATTCCACTTTCCACACACACAATAGACTTCTTAACAATAATTTAGGAAATTCTTCAAGACCATAATTCCACTTTCTGTGGCAAGAGACTCGGGATGAAACTGCACTCCCCAAACTGGCAACTGTCGATGCCGAATCGCCATGATCTCCTGATCTTCGGTCCATGCAGTTAATTCGAGTTCACTCGGTAGGCTCTTAGGATCGATTACTAATGAATGGTACCGGGTCGCAGAAAAAGGACTGGGCAGACCTTGAAAGATTTCCGTGGTCTTGTGAAAGATAGGGGAGGTCTTGCCGTGCATCAGTTGTGCAGCCCTGATAATTTTTCCTCCAAAGGCCTGGCCAATGCACTGATGCCCAAGACAGACCCCAAGCAGAGGTATGCTCCCTGCCCAGTGCTTAACCGCAGGCAGACTTAAGCCTGCCTCATCTGGAGAGCACGGTCCCGGCGAGATTACGAGACCATCATAGACAGAAATATCAATATCACTCAATTGAAACTGATCGTTTCTTAAGACTGTGCACTCAGCATGAAGTTCCCCAAAATACTGCACCAAGTTGTAGGTGAAGGAATCGTAGTTGTCGATGACCAGCAGTTTCACGAATGGGCAAGGCAAGATAAGGCAGTCCAGTTAGTGCGGGTAGTTTTGCTTACGGGCTCTTTCTTTGAGGCGTAAGCCATTTAGACGGATGAATCCACCCGCATCTTCGGGTTGATAGTCTGATTCATCCCCTTCCATTGACGCAACCGCGGAATCGTAGAGAGAGAACTCTGATTTTCTACCCACGGTGGTGATGTTACCCTTGTAAAGTTTGAGCCTGACCGTTCCGCTTACCTTTCTCTGGCTGTGATCTACCAATGCCTGCAACGCTTCTCTTTCTGGTGCGTACCAAAATCCATAATAAACCAGTTCTGCATACCGAGGGATCAGGGAGTCGCGAAGATGCAGGAGGTCCCGGTCCATGGTCAGAGTTTCCAATTGTCGGTGTCCATGCAGCAAAATGGTGCCACCAGGTGTTTCATACACTCCTCGGCTTTTCATTCCAACAAACCTATTTTCAACCAAATCAACCCGTCCAATTCCATGTTTTCCAGCTATGGAGTTAAGTGAGCGGATAATTTCGGCAGGGGTTCCACGCTTATCATCAACAGCCACACAGTCTCCTGAATCAAACTCGAGTTCAATGTATTGTGCTTCATCGGGTGCAAGCATAGGATCCACCGTCAGTTTGTACATCGATCGGTTGGCAGGAGTGGTCGGATCAAACCAGGGATCTTCCAAAATGCCTGCTTCGTAGGAAATATGCCATAGGTTGCGGTCCATTGAGTAGGGTTTCGAGGCACTCGCTTCGACATCAATATGGTGTTCCCGGCAATATTCAATCATCTCCGTGCGACCTGGGAAGCGCTTGCGGAAGTCGGTATCTCTCCAGGGTGCAATGATCTTTAGGTCAGGTGCAAGGGCAGAAAAAGTAAGCTCGAAACGGCATTGGTCATTGCCTTTTCCAGTGGCACCGTGAGCCACGGTGTCTGCCTGAAATTCTCTCGCCATTTCAATTTGGGCTTTTGCAATAAGTGGGCGTGCAATGGATGTGCCTAGCAGGTATTGACTTTCATAGACTGCATTGGCCCGCGCCATTGGGTAGATGAAGTCATGGGCAAATTCGTCGACAAGATCGAGAGTGCGGTGGGCACTGGCTCCGGTGGCCAGGGCTTTTTCTTCGAGTCCATCCAGTTCTTCCTCCTGCCCAACATCTGCGCAGTAGGTGACGACATCGGCACCATGATGATTTGCAAACCAGTGTACAAGAACAGAGGTGTCGAGACCTCCAGAATAAGCTAGAATTAATTTCATAGTTAATTAGCGAGGATTAAACATTACAACGCGGAGAGGATGGCTTTCTGCATATGCAGGCGGTTCTCTGCTTGATCAAAAAGAATGGCTCGGTCGGAATCGAGAACCCTCTGGGATACCTCTTCTCCAGGATGGGCAGGCATGCAATGCATAAAAAAACAGTCATCTTTGGCAGTGGCCATGATGGATTCCGTAACTTGAAAGGGTTGCATAGCTTGCAAGCGGATTTGACTTTCTTCTTCGCAACCCATGCTTACCCAGACATCGGTGTAGATAACATCCGCATCTTTTCCACCGGTCATAGGATCATGGGTAAAAGACCAAGTTGGGGCCAAATCACAATCCGTTAGCAACTGTTGAATTTCTTTACCCGGGGTGAATTCTTCTGGCCCGCACAGAGATATTTCCATGCCGAACATAGCTCCGGCGAGAATCCAGGAGTTTGCCATATTGCAGGATGTGTCACCAAAGAAAGCCAATTTCTTCCCCTTCAGTCCAAGGTAAGGATTGGAGGTAGTCGAAACCCGTTCGTTCAGAGTCATACAGTCTGCGTAAATTTGACAAGGATGCAGAAAATCAGTGAGGGCATTAACCACGGGAATTTCTGCATCACGGGCAAATTCCTCGATCAAACAATGCCCATGGGTGCGGACAATTAAACCGTCCAAAAAACGGGAAAGTACTTTAATGGTGTCTTTAATGCTTTCTCCGCGACCGATTTGAGTGGTTGATTGATCGAGAATTACTGGATTTCCTCCAAGTTCACGAATGCCAACCTCAAAGGATACTCGGGTACGGGTGCTTTGCTTGTAAAAAATCATACCCCAGTTCTGTCCTTTGAGATGATCAGATGGGCGATGAGCACGGGTTGCCTTGAGATCTTTCGCTGTCGCGAAAACCTCTTTAATTTCATCGGGATTAAAATCGTTTTCCTTAAGAAAATGTCTCATGATTTGAATGGTCAGAGATTTCGTTTAAACAGAGGAGGAGGATGCGTAATGCCTCATTGATTTCAGACTCACTCACATTTAGCGGGGGGAGCAATCGTAGGGTGTTTCCGCCAGCACCTACTGTGAGGAGACCATTTTCACGGAGTTTGGAAACTAAGATTCCTGGGTCAAAAGAAAGTCCAAGTCCTAGCATCAAGCCCCGGCCACGAGATTCGAGAATAAGTTGGGGGAATTGGGCAACCAATTCATTAAGCCCCCGTTGAAAGAAATTCCCCCGGGTGCGAGCAAGATCAATTAGGTTTTCACTTTCGAGAATATCCAAAACTGCTAAAGCAGAGGAACAGGCAAGGGGGGACCCTCCATAGGTTGTGCCGTGACTCCCAGGAGTAAAAAGCGAGGCGTACTCCTCTGCCAACCAGACTGCACCAATAGGAAATCCGCCCCCCAATCCTTTGGCCATGGCTATACCATGCGGATGAATCCCCGATTTTTGGAATCCAAGAAACTCTCCGGTTCTGCCTATCCCCGCCTGCACTTCGTCCATAAGGAAAAGAATGCGGTGCTCTTGGCAAATGCGTTCAATTCCAATGAGGAATTCATCGGTTGCTTCATGGACACCGCCTTCTCCTTGAATGGATTCTATAAGAATTGCCGCGGTGGTTTGGTTGATCGACTTTTTAAAGTCCTGCAAATCATTATATTGACAGAATCTGAAACCCGGAAGCAGGGGTTCAAACCCATTTCTGTATTTACTTGATTCTGTGGCGGAGAGAGCCCCCAAAGTTCGTCCGTGAAATCCATTTGAAGCAACCAGGATCTCAGACTTCTTTTCTGGATGTGCTTGATTTCCAAAAAGGCGGGAAAATTTGAGTAGTACCTCATTGGCTTCGGCTCCACTATTGCAGAAGAGAACCTTTCCAGGACCGATTTTATCGACTAAACGTTCCGCAAGTAGAACTTGTTCTGGGATAGAAAATAGGTTCGAGCAGTGAACCAGTGAGTCTGCTTGTTGCTGCAACCTTTTTACCCAGGTTGGGTGGCAATGACCAAGATTGTTGACGGCAATGCCTGATGTGAAATCCAAATATTCCTTACCAGATGAGTCCCATAGCTTACTTCCCTTTCCCCGGACAACTTCCAATGAAGGGGGAGCGTAATTGCCTACTAGAACGGATTGATGCCTGGCAAGGTTCATCTTTGGGCATGAACAATCTCAGTACCAATGCCCTCATCGGTAAAGATTTCCAAAAGAATACTGTGGGGAAGGCGTCCATCAATGAAATGCACACGATTAACGCCTGATTCCAGAGCTTGGACCGCACTGTTAACCTTAGGTAGCATGCCGGAGGAGATCACACCTTCTAATTTAAGAGGTTCCACCTCATTCACAGCCAAACTGGAGAGCAGGGTTGTAGGGTCCTGAGGGTTGCGCAAAAGGCCGGGGACATCTGAAAGGTAAACCAGTCTGCGAGCTCCCAATGCGGTTGCCACCTGGGAGGCCACATCATCCGCATTCACATTGTAACAGGTTCCATCCTTATCAGAAGCGGTGGAAGAAAGAACGGGTACTTTCCCGCTCTCAAGGGCTTTCAATATGGCCATGGTGTTGACCTCTGTGACTTGACCAACAAAGCCCAAATCTTTTTCAGACTGAAGTTTTTCACAGGTCAAAACCTGCTTCCCTGGAAGCCTTTCCACATCGCAATCATGGGAAGAGATAAACCCGGCAACTTCCCTGTTAACCTGTTCGTTAAGTACCGAATCAACCGCATCAATTGTTTGGTGATCAGTCACTCTGAGTCCGTCAATAAATTGGGGTTCAATTCCGCGTAGTCGGAGTTCCCGGGTAATCGCCTTGCCTCCGCCGTGAACAACGACCACCTTTATCCCAACAAAATTGAGAAAGACAAGATCCTTGGCCACACCTGAGCGGACCTCTGGATCCGGGGAATCCATGAAGCTACCCCCATACTTGACCACAAAGATCGCTCCCCTAAATCTACGCACATAGGGAAGCGCTTCCATTAGTATACGGGCCTTGGCCTGACTTTCCTCGTACTCAATCATTTTACTCGCTCATATTGTAATGAACATAGGCTTCACTCAAGTCGTTAGACCAAAGAATTGCTGATCCATTTCCCAGATTGAGATGGATTTTGATAACAAAAGATTTCTGGGAGACCACTTCTTTCCATTTTGCTTTGTTGCCTGTTATGGGAGTCCCTTGCTGAACTGCAGGAACATCGTTATACCATAAATCAAAGGATTGGAAAATGATCCCTGCACCTGCATAACCTGCGGCATCCACAATTCTACCCCAGTTGGGATCCGATCCGTACCAGGAAGATTTAACCAGGAGAGAATTGGCAACGGATCGGGCAACTTTATCTGCATCAGAATCATTGGCGGCACCGTTCACTTGAATTTCAACAAACTTGGTGACCTTTTCCCCATCAGTTACGCATTTCTTGGCAAGACAGGTGCAGATGCGGAGTACAGCCTGTCGAAACTCATCAATCACCGAAGCGTCTTCCTTTTCTATTTCGACCCGCGAAAATCCATTGGCGAGAAACAGCACGCTGTCATTGGTACTCATATCCCCGTCTATCGTCATGCGGTTGAAGGACTGGTTCACTGCATCGGAAAGGCAATCCTTGAGGAAATCAGAGGAAACCGCGGCATCCGTGGTTAAAAAGGCAAGCATGGTTGCCATATTTGGCTGGATCATTCCTGCCCCTTTTACCGTTCCTCCAATCAAAACTTTTCCCTGGGAAGTTTCAAGTTGGGCAGAGCAGGATTTTGTCCGGGTATCAGATGTCAGAATAGCTTCTTGAAAAGACTTCCCCCCATCGAGTTCCTCAAGAGCGTCCTCACAGGCACTGGCTATTCCGGCAGTGATTCTGCTCATGGGCAGAGGCACCCCTATTCTGCCAGTTGAACAGACAAGGATTTCTTTGGAATGAACCTTAAGATGACGGGCTGTTTCAGAAGCCATTTTAGCACAATCCAATTCGCCTTGTTCTCCGGTACAGGCATTGGCGTTGCCACTGTTGGCGACAATCCCATGAAATTTCTGCGTCGAATCTTCGAGTAAATTCATACAGAAACGAACGGGAGCTGCCTTTATGTCATTCGTCGTAAAGGTCCCAGCTGCCGAACAGGGGCGGGGTGAGTAAATCACTCCGAGGTCCAGTTTGCCATTATTCTTGCCAGCTATATTGCAGGCCAGTCCGGTGGCGAAGAAGCCTTGTGGTTCGGTAACCCCGTCACAGTCTTGATAGAATTTCATATCAATCCACAGGTCTCATCATAACCGTTGCAGATATTCATAGACTGGACTGCTTGTCCGCCCGCACCTTTGAGCAAGTTGTCCTCGGCAGAGCAGAGAATGTAGCGTTGAGTTCTGGAATCCTCTTTGACCGCAAGATCAATCCGGTTAGTTCCGGTTACTTTTCCTGTTTCAGGCAGGGAGCCGTCTTGGAGAATCTGAACAAATGGTTTCCCCTCGTAGGTGCTTTGCCAGCAATCCAAAATTTGTTTGGCATCCATTGAACCT
>CAYSOI010000213.1:0-7294 GCA_964432425.1 uncultured Opitutales bacterium
GGAGCGTGGTCAGTTTGAGTAGGCGGGGACTGGAGTGGGTCATAAATTAAATTGTATGCAATGTTTTCAATAGCAGGAGTTTGGTAAATTGGCTGGGAAGCTTTTTGACGATAGTAATGAGAAAACTTGCGGCGATTTCAGGTCTTTCGTTCTATATTTTATGACATTCATTTGTGTTGAAGAATGGGAATAGGATCAATTCACCAACCATCAACCTACGTTCATTCCCCTAATCCCTCCTTGTATTGCCAGCCACCTTGAGACTTGGCGTCATCCCATCCATTCTATTCCAATGAAATACCTCACTGTCCTCCTCTCGCTGGTGTTTGTGCATTCGCTTTCGGCACAGACGCTTTCTCCTCCGAATTTTTTGTTTCTCCTGTCGGATGACCAGGCTTGGAGTGGTCTGTCCTGCCAAATGCATCCGGATATCCCGGAGTCCAAAAGTGTCATTGTGGAAACTCCCAATCTGGCGAAATTGGCCAGCGAAGGGATGCGTTTCAGTGCGGCGTATTCACCGGCTGCGGTCTGTTCTCCGTCTCGTATCAGTTTGCAGACGGGAAAGAGTCCGGCTCAGTGTCGCTGGACCAAAGCGGCTCCGTCCATGGTTGCTGAAGATGGCTTTAAGTTGATTCCGCCTCTGAGCCGCAAGAGCATTCTTCCAGAGGAGGTTACGATTGGGGAAATGTTGCAGGCTGCGGGCTACATGACGGCTCACTATGGGAAGTGGCATCTTGGGGGCGGCGGTCCGCAAAGTCATGGTTATCTGGAGAGTGATGGGGATACGGGAAATGGAGATGCTGCACCCCATGTGGAACCCAATCCTGTCGATATTTATGGAATGGGGGAACGGGCGATGGCTTTCATGCAGACAAGTCAGAATCTGATGAAACCCTTCTTTATTCAGATGTCGTACCATGCTTTGCATTATCCGGAAAATGCCAGCAAAGCTCTTTTGGAAAAGTACCGGAATTTGAATCCACAGGGAAATGCCAAGGAGATCGGTCGGGCCGCCATGGCGGAGGAGTTGGACCGGGGGATCGGGTTGTTACTGAAGAAGTTGGATGATTTGAACCTGTCCCGATCGACCTATGTGATTTACATGTCGGACAATGGTAGCGGCAACAAGGCGTTAAGAATGAAGGGGGGAAAAGGTGATGTATGGGAAAGTGGAATTCGTGTGCCCATGATTGTGCGGGGGCGAGGCATTCTTCCCAATACCTGGTGCCATGAACGGGTGGTTGGCTATGATTGGTTCCCCACAATTTGCCAGTTGGCCGGAATCCGGCAAGGTCTGCCGGAAGTTCTCGAAGGTGGATCACTGGCAGGGATATTGAAGGGGAGCACATTACCCGTCCAGCGCCCTCGAAAAGAGTTGGTGTTTCATTTTCCCCATTATCAGGGAGAGGCTCCGCATACGGCCATGTTCCTTGGTAACCACAAGTTGATCCGTTCCTATGAGGACAACTCGTTGCATCTCTTTGATATCAGCCAGGACATTACTGAATCCAATAACCTTGCCGAGAGCCAGCCGGTCCTTGCGGAATCCATGCTTAAAACCATGAATGCTTACCTACTCTCCGTTCAGGCGGCATTTCCACTGATGAACCCTAAATATGATCCTTTGAACCCTCCTTCCATTAAAGCGACTTCTCAGGAGAAGAAAGAACGCAAGGTCGGGCGGCGTCCCGGAATGGCAGGAAAACCTATGAAACCAGGGAAGGGACCTGGAGGGAAGCCTGGGAAAGGCCGGATGGTGGATGATGCCGGTGGTGTGGATTTGAGTCCAGATGCATTCAACAACGCGGCTTCGGTAGGTGTGGGCACAACGACAATTTCTTCATCAGACCCACTAGCCTGGTTGCCAGCACACCAGAGTGAGCTGGATGTCAATGGCGATGGAAGCTTGGCGATGTCGGAGTTGATGAATCATGCAAGGACATCCTTTTTTTCATTTGATGCGGATCAGAACGGCTTTCTTTCGCCCAATGAATATCAGGGGAAAACTCCCCAGGCGGGTCTGGCTGCATTGCTCGTAGCTCAATCCGGTAAGTTTGATACCAATGCCGATACGTACATCACAGCGGTCGAATTTGCTCAGGTTTTGAAGGATGCCTTCACTGAGTTGGACACCAATCAGGACGGGAACCTCAGTGCTCTCGATTCTACTCCTGCACAATAACGACCATTAATCGATTGGATCGGCGATGAAGGCTAAGTTTGGTTTTCTGTTGGTTGTCGTGCTTTGTGCGGTCTTTGTTGGTTTGATTCAAGGTCAGCAAGGCGGCAAAAAGAAGGGCAAGAAGAAGAACGGCAAGGAGGCCAGTTCCTGGACGGCGGAGGAGTACAGTGGGGCTCGGGGAGAGAAAGAGTTGCTGGATGCCTTTGCTTCCAAGGGGTTCAGTTGGATTACAGGCTCTCCGGCGGACAATGAGAAGCTTTCCGTCGGGAAAAACGCCCAGTTTTTCGGGTTTGTTGCCTTGCGGTATCAAAGTGGTCGGGCTGCAAGTCGAGGCACATTGGGGCGGGCTTTTTATGCCATTTGCGATGATCGCCAGAGAGCGATTCTGGAGAATGCCGTGTTGCAGGAAAAAACTCCCCTTCAGCAATGGTGGCTTGTGCGGGAAGAGATCCTGACCATTCTTGAGGACCATCTCTATTCCGGCACTTCGGTGGATCAGCCTAAGTATTGGGCGGCTGGGGAGAAGTTCTCCTTACTCAATGCGATGGTGGCGACCTACGAAGCCAGTGCTTTTGCCCGATTGGAAGATTCCCTGACAGCGAAGCAAAAACAGTGGATTGATGCGTGGCGGAAAGATCCCGAGTCCGCAGGCAAATCTGCCAAAAGCATTCGCGTCGAAATGACTCAATCTTCGGACCGAAAAGACGGGAAACAATTAGAAGATTTATATGCCAAAGCCTTCTCCTGGCTAACAGGTACAGCCAAGGACAATGAGATCATCCCAATTGGACAACCTGCTCAATTTTTTGGCTTTGTTTCGATCCGCCACAAGAGCGGACATGCCGCCAGCCGTGGAAAGATTGCCAAAGACTTTTTGGAGATTCTCACACCGAGTCAGCAAACCCTCCTTCAACAGGCGATCCAGACGCAGATTCCCGTCGTGCGGCAATTCCTGGAAAAACGACACCTATTCCTCAATCAATTGAGTGCACTGCGGACCCATCCCGATTTGTTCAACCCAGTGGTTGTTCACCAACTGGCCAGGGATATGGGAACCCTCGAAATGCAAGCTGCCCGGATCGAAGCCGAAACCTACCGGAAGATTCGGGTTTCCATGACTGAGGCACAATTGGCCGAGGCCATGAAAATGCGAGGGGAGTACACGCTGGACGAATCACAGGTCAATGTTCTCAACCCGGAAGAACGTGGCCAAACCTTGGCCATCCTTTGTGTCGGTTGCCATGGAATGCCGGGCCAATATCGACAAGGCCTGCCCGGTCCGAATCTGGATGGGTTCTGGAAACGCCCCATTGCCTCCAGTCCGCAATACGAATACTCTAATGCTTTAACCCAACTCCGACAAAATCACCAAACCTGGACGCCACAGTTACTCGATCAATACCTCACCGCTCCCAAAAAATTTGCCCCCGGAACGAAGATGGAGTTTCAAGGCTTGCTCAAAGCGGAGGACCGCAAGGCATTGATAGAATATCTCCAGAGGACTCGGTAATTGTATTTTGTCGGTTTCCCAGTGTTGCCTCCAGAGGCAGAAGCTGTTTTCTCTAAACCGATACAACAATGAAGCCAAGAGGCTAAGACCCGAATCTCAACCAAGGAGCTATCCGATCATGAAAACCAAAACTCTGGGAACCCTGTTTATTCTACTTTTTCTAACTGGAGGCGGGCTCTTTCTGGCACAAGCTGGAGAACGACTTTCCAAGGAAGAATGGAAAGAACGAAAAGCTGAAATTCAGAAGGCGATCAAGTCTGGTGAAATTACCAAAGAGGAAGGGAAGGAAAGGCTTCAGGATTTAAAGAATTCTGTAAAAAAAAGAAACCGGGTTGAAGAGCGAGACGAAGAAGTCCAAAACCTCAACGAGCTGGAACGCGACCTTCGGGATGCCGTCAAGTCCGGGAAGCTTTCCGAGCAGGAAGCCCGGCAAAAATTGATCAAGGCCCACTCCCAAAAAATTCATCAGGAAGCTCGCCGTCATCAGGAGAACCTACGAAAGGAAGTGGAGGCCGCTACCCATGAAATTCGCCAAGCTGCAGAAGAAGGGGAGCTTGACCATGAAGAGGCTCACAGAAAATTAAAAGAGATCCATGAAAGAGCTACCCGCGAAACGAAAAAGCTACATCAGGAAGTACTAAAACGAAATATCGAGCTAAATCTGAAAAATACAGAGCATGAACTTCGCAGGCATGTGGAAGCTGGAGAACTTTCCGAAGAGCAGGCCCGTCGTAAGTTGGAGGTCATCCGTGACCAGATTGAGCAACAAAAGCGTCGTCTGGAGCAAGACCACAAAGACCATCAAAAAGTGGAAGAAGCCAGTCGCCGGGTAAGAGAAGCAGTCGAACGTGGTGAAATCTCCAGGGAGGATGCGAAGGCCAAGATCCAGGAAATGCACCGCAATGCCGAACGGCGTATTAAGGAAGCCCACAAATCTGACCTCGAAGAAGCCAAAAATGAACAGTTTTACAAATTTCGCGAAGCCATCCAGAAGGCAGTCAAAGAAGGGAAACTTGACGAAGAAGAAGCCGAAAGAAAGCTCAATGCCATCCATCGCAAATTGTGGGGAGAGGAAGATGATGAGGACGACAGAAAGCACCGGCGTTCAGAGAAACATGATCGTGACGACGATGATGACCGGCGTAGGGAACACGATGACGATGATGATGACGATGATGACGATGATGGTGATGACGATGATGATGACCGTCGCAGATCCCATCGTGACGACGATGATGATGGCAACTCCTCTAAGGATGAACTTTACGAAGCCTATGCCCGAGGTCTGAAAGCCGCTGTGAAACTCGGCAAAATGACTGAGGAAGAAGCGAAGGAATTGTGGGAGAAGTTCAAGCGGGAAGACTGAGGTTGTTTTGATCGGTCGGATCTGTCTGATAGGACCGATCCGACCGATCGAATAACATTCTTACTTGAGCTACAGGCTCAACCGAACAAGAACTTCATACATCATGAAGTTCTTTTCTTGTATCTCTCTCATTCTTTCCATTGCTGCCGTTTCTACAGTAAACGCGGCAAAGTCACCCAACTTTGTGGTCATCTTTACGGATGATCAGGGGTATGCAGATGTAGGTTGTTTTGGCTCAAAGGACATTCGGACTCCAAGGCTGGATGCAATGGCCAAAGAGGGAATGAAGTTCACTAGTTTCTATGCCCAGACCATCTGTGGGCCATCACGAGCGGCCATCATGACGGGTTGCTATCCCATGCGTGTTGCCGAGCGGGGCAATACCAAGCAAGTTCATCCGATTCTCCACAGTGAGGAAATCACCATCGCCGAAGTTCTCAAAACCAAAGGCTACGCTACTGCATGCTTCGGGAAATGGGACTTGGCCAAACATGCTCAGTCGGGATTCTTCATGGACCTGTTTCCAACTCGGCAGGGATTTGATTATTTTTATGGTACTCCGACCAGCAATGATGGGATTGTGAATCTGTATCGGAATGAGAAGTTGATCGAGCCAAAGTCGAATATGGCAACATTGACCAAACGCTACACAGACGAAGCGATCCAATTCATGGAAAAGAACAAAGAGAAACCTTTCTTTGTCTACATTCCGCACACCATGCCACACACTCGACTGGATGCTTCCGCTCAGTTCAAGGGGAAGAGCAAGCGGGGACTTTATGGAGATGTGATTGAGGAGATTGATTTCAATGTAGGCCGAATTCTGGATGCCGTTGAGGAAATGGATTTGGCTGACAATACTTACGTTCTGTTTACCAGCGACAATGGCCCATGGCACATCAAGAACAAGAATCATGCCGATGGACACTTGCCGGGGGATCATGGTGGATCGGCAGGTCCATTGCGAAGTGCGAAAGTCTCCACTTTTGAAGGTGGGGTTCGAGTGCCTACAATTCTCTGGGGACCGGGAAGAGTGCCGGCTGGAAAAACGTGTGAAACCATAGCCACGACCATGGATCTATTGCCCACTTTTGTATCTCTGGCCGGAGCTTGTCCTCCCAGAGACCGGGTGATTGATGGCGAGGACATCACTCATCTCTTTCACGGAGATTTCTCCAAAGCCGATCCAGACAGAGCTTACTACTATTACCTCCGGCTTCACCTTCAGGCTGTAAGGCAAGGCAAATGGAAACTGCATTTACCTAGAGCCAAAGAACCTGTAGGAGCCGCACCTTTCAGTCGTAATGTACACATTGCCCCTGAGGATCGTGTCGGCTTTCCTGAGCCATTTCTGGTCGATCTGGATAAGGACATTGGCGAAACCACAAATGTTGCGGGTAAGCACCCAGAAGTGACCAAGCGGCTTCTTGCATTGGCCGAAGCGATGCGGGAAGATCTCGGTGACTTTGATCGGGTTGGGAAGAACATGCGGTTCTTCGATCTGGAAGGGGAGCGGCCCACAAAACCGCCACATCCACAACCTCGCAAACGGGGGAAGAAGAAGCCTGCCTCGAAAAAGTGATTTCTTGATCAGTCGGATCGGACAGATCTGTCTGATCCGACCGATCAATTATTGGCTTTGCTTCCGCAAAGAGGAGAACACGTTGCCTTTGGGGCCATCGGGTAAAGTGGCTTTCCAGTCCTGGATCTTTTTCAGCAGATCCTGGCTTACCTTCTTTTCCTTGGCTGCCAAGTCTTCCGCTTCTTTGTAATCTTTGCTGATGCGGTAGAGTTCGTGGTGGGAGAAGTCGCGGTTGGCGACGAGTTTCCACTCTTCTTCGACGATGGTCCAGGAGACCCAGTGGTCTGGCTTTGCTTTGTGGGCTGGCCAGGGAGCATGAGCTTTCCAGAAGAGAGGTTTGGTGCGTTTGGGAAGGGTGTCTCCCTGTAAGATTTTGGTGATGTTGATTCCGTCAGGTTGGTAACCTTTGGGGAACTTTGCACCTGCAATATCACAGAAAGTAGGAAGCAGATCCACGGCAGAGATGAGGGAGGTGTCATCGACTTTTCCGGCACACACTTTTGCTGGCCAACGGACAATGAAGGGAACTCCGATTCCGCCTTCAAACAGGCTGGCTTTGTAGCCTTTGCGACCTCCGGTAATGCCTTTGGCTCCTGCGATGCCCCAACCGGCTCCGGTTGCGGTGTCGTACATCAACTTTAACTCTGTAGGTCC